>NZ_JAVHZD010000109.1:0-648 GCF_031119615.1 Paraburkholderia sp. SARCC-3016
CCATCCGGTAACGGGATTTGCACCCGCCGTCTGGCTGGAGCAGAGCGAGCGCCCGTACCTTCAGGGCTTGCCGGGTTTTAACGGCGTGTCGCGAGTGGCGCTTCCCGTTGCGCGAGCCCGGGTTGAGTCCTCGATGTCGATACAGCACCCACTGTCGGTCTATCAGCAACTGCTCACCGAGGTGCGCGCATGAACTTGCAACAGGAACGCATCGACGCGCATTGCCATAGCCTGAAGCTTGAGGGACTGATGAATCGATACGTCGCACTCGCCGGCGACGCAGCGACCAAGGAGTGGAGCTTCCTGGATTTCCTCGAGAACGCACTCGCGCATGAGCGTGAGACGAGACAGGTTCGATCCAGGCAAACGCTGGTCCGTATGGCAGGGTTCCCGGCCATCAAGACGCTCGACGATTACGACTACAGCTTTGCAGCGGAGCGCCGCGCAAGACCATCGACGAACTCGCCACGCTGCGCTTCATCGAGCGAGGCGAGAACGCGGTGCTGCTCGGCCCATCCGGCGTGGGCAAGACTCATCTGGCGATCGCCATCGGTTACGCAGCCACGCAGGCTGGCATCAAGACGAAATTCATCACCGCGGCCGACTTGATGTTGCAGCTCGAGGCAGCGCGCCGGCAAGAGCGTTACG
>NZ_JAVHZD010000110.1:0-622 GCF_031119615.1 Paraburkholderia sp. SARCC-3016
GTGATCGCCGCCGTCAGCGTGGTCTTGCCGTGGTCAACGTGACCGATCGTGCCCACGTTCACGTGCGGCTTGGTCCGCTCAAACTTACCTTTGGCCATTTTCGACTCCTAAGAGGGTTTTTTCCGTACGTTGCGCGGGGCGCAAACAATCGCTGACAACCTGCTGGTGCCCATGGGCAGGATCGAACTGCCGACCTCTCCCTTACCAAGGGAGTGCTCTACCACTGAGCCACATGGGCGCTACTTCTTTGCTGGAGCGGGTGAAGGGAATCGAACCCTCGTCGTAAGCTTGGAAGGCTTCTGCTCTACCATTGAGCTACACCCGCAAGGATCTATCGATTCCCAACAACTGCTTAAGCCGTATTCTGGTGGAGGAGGTTGGATTCGAACCAACGTAGGCGTAAGCCAACAGATTTACAGTCTGCCCCCTTTAGCCACTCGGGCACCCCTCCGCAGAGAACGGATGATTATGGGGGAGCAACATCGCAATGTCAAGACTAAGCTTGACCATTGCCACCCCATGACAGCTCTCACTTATAAGTGTCTGCTGTAAACGCAGCAACCCCGCCTGTGCGGGCGGGGTTGATGTTTTCAGCTGAGGGGGAGCCTGACGATTACCTACT
>NZ_JAVHZD010000111.1:0-605 GCF_031119615.1 Paraburkholderia sp. SARCC-3016
TTGGTGCCGAGGTCCTCCCAGACCTGTTCGAGGTCATCGCCCTCGCGGATGATGGCCTGGCCCTTGCCGTCATAGCCGAAGCGGCGGGTCTTGATCACCGCGGGCAGGCCGATGCGTTCGATTGCCGTGCGCAGCGTGCCGACCGAGGACACGTCGGCGTAGTCGGCCGTGCCGATGCCGAGCTTGCTGATGAAATCCTTCTCGATCAGCCGGTCCTGCGTGGTCTCCAGGATCTTGTAGGCCGGCAGCACCGGGCGCCGCGCGGCGAGCACCATCGCGGTCGCGGCCGGGACATTCTCGAACTCATAGGTGACGACGTCGACATCGTTGGCGAACAGTTCGAGCGCCTCGACGTCGGCATATTCCGCGCAGGTCGCGTTCTGCACCACGTCGAACGCCGGGGAGTCCGGATCCGGCGAAAACACCTGGCAGCGGAGCCCGAGGCGCGCCGCGGCCATCGCCAGCATCCGGCCCAATTGTCCGCCGCCGAGGATTCCAATGGTGTCGCCCGGCTTCAGCTCCACTGCGTTCGAAGCCGTCACGCCGCGCCCTCCGGATGCTCGTTGACCGCGTCGGTCTGCTGCTTGCGCCAGGCCGCAAGGCGG
>NZ_JAVHZD010000112.1:0-596 GCF_031119615.1 Paraburkholderia sp. SARCC-3016
CGGTTGGTCCGGGTCGAGTCGCCCCGGTTCGTCCGGGACGGAGCTTTACCGATCCTGCTGTTGTCGCGTTGAGCCTGAATCGCCTGCGCGACCTGCAGCACGTGAGCCAGCCGCTTGTGCTCGACCACCGCGCCCTGATCGATTTCGGCCAGCCGGTCATATTGTCTGCAGGGCAATACACGTCCGTTTCCCCGCAATTCGATACGCCCATCCGGGTACTCCCACACCTCGATATACCGATCGATCAGCGCCCGGTTCTCCGGCGTATCGTCCAGCAGATACATGACCCGGTCGTACTGCGCCGTGAGCGACTTCGTGACTTTCCGCGGTTCACGCCACGTCAGCACCAGATCGAGATTCTCATCAACGCGCAAAGGGCGGTGCGCGTCGAAATCGCTCTTTGGGGGCTTCGCAAAGCGCGCGTTGTACGCCGCGATGAATGACGGTGCCCAGGCGTTGGCTTCAGCCACTGTGCTGATACCACGCAGCCTCAGCTCCTTGACCAGGCGATCCTGCAGCGTCAGGTGAGCACGCTCGACGCGCCCCTTGGCCGGGCTGCTGTTCGCACAGAACGCGTCAATGTTCAGCTCGTACAT
>NZ_JAVHZD010000113.1:0-584 GCF_031119615.1 Paraburkholderia sp. SARCC-3016
ATCATTCAGGCTGAGCGCGACCGTGGGCAACGAGCGGGCGCGACAACTTCGGAGCTGGCGCGTCTGAAGGAACTGGAGCGCGAGAATCGTGAACTGCGCACGGCCAACGAGATCCTGCGCAAGGCCTCCGCATATTTCGCGCAGGCGGAGCTCGACCGCCGGTCGAAGCCATGATCGCGTTCATCGACGAGCATCGCGACGTCTACGGTATCGAGCCGATCTGCCGCCTGCTGCCGATCGCGCCGTCGACGTATTACCGGCACGCCGGGCGACGCAGCGATCCGGAGCAATGGTCAGTACGAGCGCGTCGCGATATTGAACTGAAGGCTCTCATCGGGCGGTCTGGGAGGAGAACTTTGGCGTGTATGGAGTGCGCAAGGTCTGGCGCCAGTTGTTGCGCGATGGCGTAAAGGTCGCGCGCTGCACGGTTGCGCGCCTGATGAAGGTGATGGGCCTCGAAGGTGTACGGCGTGGGCGCCGGATCAGGACGACGCAGCGCGACGATGCAGTGCCGTGCCCGCTGGACCGGGTCAAACGTCAGTTCCAGGCCGAGCGGCCGAACGCGCTGTGGGTCGCGGATTTTA
>NZ_JAVHZD010000114.1:0-577 GCF_031119615.1 Paraburkholderia sp. SARCC-3016
CAGGTCTGGCGCGTAGCCAGGCAGCAGCGCCATCTGGATTGCGCCATCCGTGCTGTCAAGGTATTCGCGCACGACGTGGCTCCTGTGCTGCGCTGCGCCGTCCCACACGATCATCAGCCTGCGTCTGAGTTGCGCGCGCAGCGCTTTGAGGAATTCGATGATTTGCGCGCTTTTGATCGCGCCGTCGTGCAGGCGGAACACGAAGTTGGTACGGGTAAGACCGGCGATGGCCGAAACGTGCTTCCAGTTGAAGTGGTACTGAATGATCGGCGTGCAGCCTTTGGGCGCCCAGGTGCGCACTCGTGTGGGGCGCTCCGAGCCCCGTGGCCATCACGCGAAGCGCATCGATGCCACCTTCGTCGAGTCGGGCCTTCCACGTGTATGCCGTCTGCCGCGCCACTCCGACTATCTTTGCCGCTTCGGCGGGCGTCTTCCCCGCCAACATCAAGCGACCGGCACGCACCCGCTTGCGCGTAGCATCGTCCATTTTGGCCATCAACCGAGTCTCCCTTCAACGTGATGACCGTATAACGCACCAACAGAGAATCGGTTGTCATGAATTTGGTAAAACTCAATA
>NZ_JAVHZD010000115.1:0-551 GCF_031119615.1 Paraburkholderia sp. SARCC-3016
CGCAACTGCCTGATCGACACGCTCGGCTGCGGACTCGAGGCCCTCTCCTACCCCGCCTGCACGAAGCTGATGGGACCGATCGTGCCCGGCACGATCGTCCCGAACGGCGCAAAAGTGCCGGGCACCCGGTTCCAGCTCGACCCGGTTCAGGCCGCCTTCAATATCGGCGCGATGATCCGCTGGCTCGACTTCAACGACACCTGGCTGGCCGCCGAATGGGGTCATCCGTCCGATAACCTCGGCGGCATTCTCGCCACCGCCGACTGGCTCTCGCGCAACGCCATCGCCAGCGGCAAAAAACCGCTCGCCATGAAAGACGTCCTGATCGCCATGATCAAGGCGCACGAAATTCAAGGCTGCATCGCGCTCGAGAACTCGTTCAACAAGGTCGGGCTCGATCATGTGCTGCTCGTGAAGCTCGCGTCGACCGCCGTGGTCGGCCAGATGATCGGCCTCACGCGCGACGAGCTCATCAACGCGGTGTCGCTCGCCTTCGTCGACGGGCACTCGCTGCGCACCTACCGCCATGCGCCGAACACCGGCTCGCGCAA
>NZ_JAVHZD010000116.1:0-548 GCF_031119615.1 Paraburkholderia sp. SARCC-3016
ACCGAAGACGACGGCACGACGCTTCTTTATATCGACCGTCATCTGCTGCATGAGGTCACGAGCCCGCAGGCGTTCGAAGGCCTGAAGCTGAACCAGCGCCCCGTGTGGCGCATCAGCGCGAACCTCGCCGTGTCCGACCACAACGTGCCCACCACCGACCGCAGTCACGGCATTGCCGATCCCGTTTCGAAGCTGCAGGTCGATACGCTCGATGCGAACTGCGATTCGTTCGGTATCACGCAGTTCAAGATGAACGACATGCGGCAGGGCATCGTGCACATCATCGGGCCCGAGCAGGGCGCGACGCTGCCGGGCATGACGATCGTCTGCGGCGATTCGCATACGTCGACGCACGGCGCGTTCGGCGCGCTCGCGCATGGCATCGGCACGTCGGAAGTCGAACACGTGCTGGCCACGCAGACGCTGCTGCAAAAGAAGAGCAAGAACATGCTCGTGAAGGTCGAAGGCACGCTGCCGCGCGGCTGTACCGCGAAAGACGTCGTGCTGGCGATCATCGGCAGGATCGGCACGGCGGGCGGCACCGGCTA
>NZ_JAVHZD010000117.1:0-529 GCF_031119615.1 Paraburkholderia sp. SARCC-3016
CCCGCCCGACCAGCCCCAAGGTCGCGTCCGCGAGCGGCCGCGTGACCGGCCCGGGTGCCATTCCGCCTACGGGCTCCACCGCTCTCTTGCCCTCCACACCCTGCTTCCCCTCCGACTAAGTCGGATCCTAGCCATCTCGTTCTGTGAGCCAAGGAGTTGACACGAGACTTTGTCTTCCTAAGACCGCTTGGCCTCCGACTTCACGTTTAAGTTCATTTTGAGTATCGGTGGATTAAGTACGGTCTAGGTTTTACATAATCACTAATTGATTTTAAACGTGAAGTCGGATCGTAGCCATGTCGTTCTGTGAGACAAGGAGTTGACACGAGACTTTGTCTTCCTAAGACCGCTTGGCCTTCGACTTGTGAGCCAAGGAGTTGACACGAGACTTTGTCTTCCTAAGACCGCTTGGCCTCCGACTTGAAAGCAGGTCGCACGATGGAATGGTATCTTTGAATGCAAAAGGGGATGACACGTGACAGGAAAATCAAAGTGGAATCCGCATCGCCAAGAGAGCGCCACGTAATAG
>NZ_JAVHZD010000013.1:0-205012 GCF_031119615.1 Paraburkholderia sp. SARCC-3016
AACGCGGTGTCGCTCGCCTTCGTCGACGGGCACTCGCTGCGCACCTACCGCCATGCGCCGAACACCGGCTCGCGCAAGTCGTGGGCCGCCGGCGACGCGACCTCGCGCGCGGTGCGCCTCGCCCTGATCGCGAAGACCGGCGAGATGGGCTATCCGTCGGTGCTCACCGCGAAGACCTGGGGCTTCTACGACGTGCTGTTCAAGGGCAACGAATTCAGCTTCCAGCGTCCGTACGGCTCGTACGTGATGGAAAACGTGCTGTTCAAGATCTCGTTTCCGGCCGAGTTCCATTCGCAGACCGCCGTCGAAGCGGCCATGACGCTGCACGCCCGGCTCGCGGCAACGGGCCGGCGCGTCGAAGACATCAAAAAGATCACGATTCGCACGCACGAAGCGGCGATCCGCATCATCGACAAGAAGGGGCCGCTCGACAATCCGGCCGATCGCGATCACTGCATCCAGTACATGGTGGCCGTGCCGCTGATCTTCGGGCGCCTGACGGCAGCCGACTACGAAGACGCGATCGCGCGGGACCCGCGCATCGACGCGCTGCGCGCGAAGATCGAATGCGTCGAAGATGCGCAATACACGATGGATTATCACGACCCCGACAAGCGTTCTATTGCGAACGCCTTGACCATCGAATTCAACGACGGCTCGACGCTCGACGAAGTGGCGGTCGAGTATCCGATCGGCCACAAGCGCCGCCGCGCCGACGGCATCCCCTTGCTCGTCGAGAAATTCCGCACGAATCTGGCGCGGCGTTTCCCGGCAAAGCAGCAGCAGGCGATTCTCGATGTGTCGCTCGATCAGGCAAAGCTCGAAGCGATGCCGGTCAATGAATACGTCGATCTGTACGTCATCTAGTTCAGAAACGTAGCAACGTCATTTCCTCGAACCCCAGGAAAAAACCATGGCCCACAACCTCCACAAAACACTCAAGGAATTCGACAGCGGTTCCGGCAAAGGCAAGTATTATTCGCTGCCGCAACTTGGCAAGGCACTGAACGTCAAGATCGAGCGACTGCCGGTCTCGATCCGTATCGTGCTGGAATCGGTGCTGCGTAACTACGACGGCAAGAAGATCACCGAAGAACACATCGAGCAACTGGCGACCTGGAAGCCGAACGCCGCGCGCGTCGACGAAATTCCGTTCGTCGTGTCGCGTGTCGTGCTGCAGGACTTTACCGGCGTGCCGCTGCTCGCCGATATCGCCGCGATGCGCGGCGTGGCCCAGCGCTCGGGCAAGAACCCGAAGTCGATCGAGCCGCTCGTGCCGGTCGACCTCGTCGTCGACCACTCGGTGCAGATCGACCACTTCCGCGAGAAGGACGCGCTCGACCTCAACATGAAGCTGGAATTCAAGCGCAATAACGAGCGCTACCAGTTCATGAAGTGGGGCATGCAGGCATTCGACACGTTCAAGGTCGTGCCGCCGGGCGTCGGCATCGTTCACCAGGTGAACCTCGAATACCTCGCGCGCGGCGTGCACAAGAAGAGCGACAACGGCGATACGCTCTACTACCCGGATTCGCTGGTCGGCACCGACAGCCACACGACGATGATCAACGGCATCGGCGTGGTCGGCTGGGGCGTCGGCGGCATCGAGGCCGAAGCGGGCATGCTCGGCCAGCCCGTGTACTTCCTGACGCCCGACGTGGTCGGCGTGCAGCTGTCGGGCAAGCTCCGCGAAGGCGTGACCGCTACCGACCTCGTGCTGACCATCACCGAAATGCTGCGTAAGGCGAAGGTGGTCGGCAAGTTCGTCGAGTTCTTCGGCGAAGGCACGCGTTCGCTGTCCGTGCCGGACCGCGCAACGATCGGCAATATGGCGCCGGAATACGGCGCGACGATGGGCTTCTTCCCCGTCGACGAAAAGACCATCGACTTCTTCAAGGGCACGGGCCGCACCGATGCGGAAATCGCGGCCTTCGAAAAGTACTTCAAGGCGCAGGAGCTGTTCGGCGTCGCCGGCGAAGGCGAAATCGACTTCACCACGGTGCTGAAGCTCGACCTCGGTACGGTTGCTCCGTCGCTCGCCGGCCCGAAGCGTCCGCAAGACCGCATCGAAATCGGCAACGTGCAGTCGACCTTCAGGGACCTGTTCTCGAAGCCGGTCGGCGAAAACGGCTTCGCGAAGAAGGCGGCCGACCTCGACGCCGAATACACGACCACCAATGGCGTGAAAGTGAAGAACGGCGACATCCTCATCGCCGCGATCACGTCTTGCACGAACACGTCGAACCCGAGCGTGCTGCTCGCCGCCGGCCTGCTCGCGAAGAAGGCTGTCGAAGCGGGCCTCACGGTCGCGCCGCACATCAAGACGTCGCTCGCGCCGGGATCGCGTATCGTCACCGAGTACCTGACGAAGACGAACCTGCTGCAATATCTCGACAAGCTCGGCTTCACGCTCGCCGCGTACGGCTGCACGACCTGTATCGGCAACGCCGGCGACCTCACGCCGGAACTGAACGAAGCGATCACGAAGAACGACATCGTCGCGGCAGCTGTGCTGTCGGGCAACCGTAACTTCGAAGCGCGTATCCACCCGAACATTCGCGCGAACTTCCTCGCGTCGCCGCCGCTCGTCGTCGCGTACGCGATCGCCGGCAACATCACGCGCGACCTGATGACCGAGCCGGTCGGCAAGGGCAAGGGCGGCAAGGACATCTACCTCGGCGACATCTGGCCGACGAGCGACGAAGTCAATGCGCTGCTCAAGTACGCGCTCGACGCCGACGCGTTCCGCTCGAACTACTCGCAGCTCACGAAGAAGGGCGACCTGTGGAGCAAGATCGAAGGCGCCGAAGGCCAGGTCTACGACTGGCCGAAGTCGACCTACATCGCGGAGCCGCCGTTCTTCGGCGACCACTTCTCGATGGAGCCGTCGTCGAGCATCGCTGCTGTCAAGGGCGGCCGTGCGCTCGGCGTGTTCGGCGACTCGGTGACGACCGACCACATCAGCCCGGCCGGCTCGATCAAGGAAGACTCGCCGGCCGGCAAGTGGCTGAAGGAAAACGGCGTGCAGAAGGCCGACTTCAACAGCTACGGCTCGCGTCGCGGCAACCATGACGTGATGATGCGCGGCACTTTCGCAAACGTGCGGATCAAGAACCTGATGATCCCGGCGAAGCCGGACGGCACGCGCGTCGAAGGCGGTCTGACGATTCATCAGCCGAGCGGCGAACAGATGTTCATCTACGACGCCGCGATGAAGTACATCGACGAAGGCACGCCGACGTTCGTGTTCGCCGGCGAAGAGTACGGCACGGGCTCATCGCGCGACTGGGCCGCGAAGGGCACGCAACTGCTCGGCGTGAAGGTCGTCGTGGCGCGCAGCTTCGAGCGGATCCACCGTTCGAATCTGGTCGGCATGGGCGTGCTGCCGCTGCAGTTCAAGGGCGCGGACAGCATCCAGTCGCTTGGCATCACCGGCGAAGAGACGTACGACGTCGAAGGCCTCAACGACGACTTCAAGCCGCAGCAGGAAGTCACGCTCGTGATCCATCGCAAGGATGGCGAAACGAAACGCGTGCCGGTGCTGCTGCGTATCGATACGCCGATCGAAGTCGACTACTACAAGCACGGCGGGATTCTGCCGTTCGTGCTGCGTTCGTTGCTCGCCGCCTAAGCGCTTGCGAGCAACCCGCCTGCGTTTTGCAGGTGCTGCGCCTTCGCAAGAGGGCGCGGCAACTTTAGAAGCCCAGCGCTGCTGGGCTTTTTTTATGGCTCGGCGACGGATCGGCGCATGGTTCGGCGAAGATTCGTCGCAGGCAGGCGTCGAGTGTATCGAGACCGGCCGGCTTCGGCAGTATCGCGGCGAAGAGCGCGAGCGGCACGACGGTGCCGGCGATCGCTCCCATCGAATCCGGTGTTGCGGCTGCTTCGGCTCTTTCGGCTCTTTCGCCCGTCATCAGCACGACCGGCGTCGTGCCCGACGGTTCGCGGTTCTTTCGGCGAATCCGCCTCGCGAGCTCGACGCCGCTCCCACCGGGCATATGCAAGTCGGTAATCACCAGGTCGAAGCATTGCCGCGTCATCGCGGCCAGCGCGCCGTCGACGTCGGGGGCGACGATGCTGCCATAGCCGAGCACGTCGAGTTGCCGCGCAACGACTCTGCGGTTGATCTCGTTGTCGTCGACCACGAGCACGAGACGCTGCGCCGCAGCGGCAACGCGACGCGGCGCTGGCACGACGGCGTACGCACGCGGCCGCTTGACGCGCGTGTCATGGCTCACGCTGTGCAACGCGCACACGCGCTGAACCGCGCTCCACGAGAGCGGGTTCACCGACAGCGTGAACCGGCCTGCGATCTCGCGCAATCCGCCTGGCACAAATGCCTGGGATACCGCAATGAATCGACTCGCGCACGATGGCTCGGGCAGTGGCGCATGCTCATCGGCAAACCAGAGTTCGACGTGCTCGGGCGCGGGCATCCCCGCCGGCACGACATCGACTCCGAGCCTGTCGAGCAGATCGCTCAGCGCGACGCGCTCGTCGCGCGCGTCCAGGTCGACGACGGCCGTGCGACGGCCGCGTTCCGACGGCAGACGCGCGAGACGGTCGACCGTAAACGGCGCATGGAACGCGACGCATACGCCGAACGTCGCGCTATGGCCGATCTCGATGTCGCCGCCCATGCGCCGCGCGAGCACACGGCACAGTGCAAGGTCCCGATCGCCCAATGAGCCCACGCCGGCGGGTCGATCGCCGTCGACGTTCTCGACGCATGCGTGAACATCGGATTTCAACGCACTTGCCTGCCCGTCATCGCTGACGCCGATGAATACCTGCTGCGCGCCCGCGTTCAAGGTTTCGCCGCGGGCAGCGAGCGTGAGCCGGCCCGCGCCGACCGAATCGATCGCCGCAGCGAGCAGATTGAACACGATCTGGCCGATGCGCGCGCGGTCGGCCAGCACCGATGCAGCCACCGACCGGTCGATGCACACGCGCAATTGGATGCCTTTTGCCGCGGCATGAGGCGCGAGCAGCACGACCGCACCGTCGATCGCGCCGCGCAGATCGACCGGTGTTTCGTCGAGCACGATTGCACGCGCGTCGACCGGCGAGGAATCCAATCCGTCGCGAACTGCCTGGGCGAACGTCGCAAGCGCCGATCGGACCACCTGCGCAACGGGCGTGGCGGCAAACGGCGCGGACCGGCCCGCCGCCTGGCTATCCGCTTGTGCTTCCGCCTCGTTCAGCATGTCGACGAGCGCCTGTGCCGGACCGCACGCGATACGCTGCGCGCGCTCAGCGACGCGTGCGCGTTCCAGTTCGGCGGCAGCTCTGCGCCGCCGCGTGTCGGTCTGCATATTTTCGATATGCGCGTGTTGAACGGCAGCGGCGCTATGCAACCGGGCAAACGCTTCCTCGTAGCTGCGCGCGCGGCGCACGGCTGCGGCGAGTACCGCGCGTGAACGCGACAACGCGATCAACGCCGACACCACGATGCCGGTCGCCGGAGCGCCAAGCAACGCAAACGCACAGATCGAAGCAAGCGACGCCGGATGCTGCGCCACGCCCGAACGCGCGGCCTCGCCCAAGCGCCGCACGCGAGGCCACGCGCCCGCGCCAATGACGGTTTCACTCATCGTTTCCAGTTCAGACCCAGGTTCAGTCGATCAGCTTGTGATGCGTCGCGAACTCGATCATGCCGGCAAGCGATGACAAGCCCAGTTTCTCGCGCAACCGGCTTTTATATGTGCTGACCGTTTTATCGGATAGATATAGCCTCGTGGCGATGTCCTTATTGCTGACGCCGCGCGCCAGATATTGCAGTACTTCGACTTCGCGCGGAGACAGGCACTCGAGGCCTGCGTCGCGATTCGCGTTGCACGCTTCGACAGGAAAGCAGTCATAACCGAGCAATACCGTGCGTACTGCGGTCAGCAATTCGCCGAGTTCACGGCCTTTGCTGACGTAACCATTCGCGCCGGCAAGCCGGGTATGACCGGCCATCACATGTTCCGGTTTTGCCGACAAAACCAGTAAGCGGATGGTTTCGCTTTGCGCGCGAATTCGGCGGACCATCGAAAGACCATCGAGTTTTGGTAAATCGAGGTCAAGAATGGCGAGGTCGGGCGTTTCAGAAAGAATCATTTTCAGGCCGCCTTCGCCGTCTCCACATTCGCCGATGACCTGCATTTCCGGATCTGTGGCGAGCATACTTGCCACCGTACCTCGCACCATCGGGTGGTCATCGACAATGACGATTCTCTTCATTAACAGCCCTCATTTACCGAGGATTGAATTTTTGGATCCGAGCTGAATCGGGTGGATAAATCAGCAAAATCAGGTACGATTATATCAATCCTATATCGTCTGGATTCCTTATCGTAAAGTGCGAGATATCTGTATTGCCCGTATGATTTTTCCTACAAACCGGCTTAAAAACTGACACTTCCAATTATGATCATGCCGCGCTCCAGCATTATGGTTGTCGACGATCATCCCGCAATGCGTCTCGCACTGCGCCAGGTGTTCAGCAAAACCGGCGAATTCGACGTCGTCGCCGAAGCGGCAACCGCCGTGCAAGCGCTGCAAATGAGCGAGACCGCCGCACCACAACTCGCGATCGTCGATTTGCGGCTGCCGGATCTCGACGGCATCGAGCTGATCCTGTCGCTGCGCAAGGCACGGCCAGAGATGCGCATTCTCGTGTTCTCGTCCGCGGACGAACGCATTCATGCGTCGCATGCCAAAGAGGCCGGCGCGCATGGCTTCGTCAGCAAGGCACGCGAGCCCGATGAACTCGTCGACAGCGCGCGCCTCGTCCTTTCGGACTTCACCTGTTTCGCAACCGAAACGCAAAGAAAGCGCGGCGCCGTGCTTTCCGAGCGCGAAACGGCCGTGTTGCGAATGCTGATCGGCGGCACCAGCAATGTCGACGTCGCAAAGGCTCTGGGCATCAGCCCGAAGACGGTCAGTACCTACAAGACACGACTGTTGCGCAAGCTCGCGCTGCGCACCGTCATCGACCTCGTCGAATGGGCGAAGTCGAATGGCATCCGGCACTAGGCGCCGCGGCTGGTCCGATCTGATCGGAGAGGGACCAGCCGATTTGCGGGAGGCGCTGATCGAAAGCACGCATGCGGATCTGCGAGAGGCGCTCGAAGCGCTATGCGCACGCGACTTCGAGCGCGCCGAATTTATTGCGCATCGAATGAAGGGAACGGCCCGGCTGTTGGATGTTCATGCAACGATTGTTGCGTGCATCGCGCTCGAGACACAGTGCCGGCAGCGCGATGACGCACGGTCGCGCACGGCGTTGTCGCAACTCGAGCGCAGCTTCGACGCTGCGTTCCAGGCACTCGACGCACCCGCACAGTCGATCGACCCAACGCGTTCGTCTGAATCGGATACCTGAACGATTTGCAAACACGGGGCGAGTCAACGCAGCTGTGCGTCACGCGCGGTACTGCATCGTACATGGCAAAGCGGCCGCCGCACCGTTTTCGTGCGGGGCCGCATCATCTGCGCGGAAGCGCCTTGAGCCGGCCTCGGCTTTAATCGCCGGGCTGCTGTGCACCGCTCGCCGGACCCGAACGCGTGAAGTTCATTTCCACACGGCGATTTGGCGCAAGACACTCGATCAGCTGTTCGCGATTGCGCTCGTCGCACTGCACGACCGGGTCCGCCTTACCGTGACCGCGCGCGGTCATCGGCACGCTGATACCGCCCCTCTGCAGGTAGTGCCGCACGGTATCGGCGCGCTTCTTCGACAGTTCCCGGTTGTACGCGTCGCTGCCGAGCCGGTCGGTATAGCCGTCGATCCCGATGCTCCTCACGTCGTCGACCTGCTTCAGATCGTCGATCAGCTGGTCGAGCCGCGCGCGTCCGTCCGGCAGCATGCCGGCTGCATCGCCGCGATCGAAGCGGAATGTCGTGTCGCCGCGCAGCGTGATCTTCGGTTCGATCTTCGGCGTCGACACCACCGGCGGCGGCTTGCACGCCTCGAGCGCCGCGCTGATACCGGACAGCGTCTGCGTCACGCGATCGACGCGTTGTGCGCTGTCGCTGAAGTCGCGCGTCCACGCTTCGTGACCCGCGTGGATCATCTCGACTTCGGAACACGCCGTCAGCCGCTGCGCCTCGATACATGTCGGAAACTCCGGCGCGCTTTTCGCGGCCAGGATTTTCTGCCACACGTCGGGCCGCACGACCGTCGCCGTGCGCAACTCGGGATTCTCCGCCGAGAGGTTGTTGCCGGTTTCGAGCGATGTCGTGAGCCGGTCCGCTTCACGCAGCGCCTCCTCGACAAAGCCCCAGTGATTGAAGTGGCCGCGCTCCTGCCGTGCGGCATCGGCCCAGCATTGCGCCTTCGCGCCGAAATAATTGTCCTTGCGTGCACCGAGCGCCTGCAGCCGCTGCTGCACAGCATCGGCCATCTTGCGATTGTCGGCGCCACGGTAGGTATCGAGCCATTGCGGCGTCGCCGCGCCGGCTGCGGCGTCCTGCGCCGCGCCGAATCCGGTCTGCAGGACCGTCGCGTTCTGCACCTGCAACTGATCGCGTGTCGCCGACGCCGAGCATCCGGCAAGCAACGCCGCGCACGCGAGGGTGATCAATGAATACTTCATGTTTGTGTTCCATCAGGAATGGGCCGCGCGGATTTCCCGCGCAGCCCGGTCAGCTACACCGAGGTACCGGTCTCAAATCGATGCTTCGTGGGCTGGCTAGTTGCCGAACACGATGCCGACACCGGCGCGCACGATCGTGCTGTTGCCGCCAGCGCTCGAGACGCCGAGGTTGTAGTTGATGGTGCCCTTCTCGTTCCAGCGCGACACGCCAAGGCCGAGCGCCGCCGTGCCGCGGTAGCCGGCGACGCCCGCGTTCAGCGTCGTGCGGCCCGGCAGATACGGCGTGACGATGTTCAGCGCGGACGCCGCTGCAATACCGCGGCGATTGTCGCGATCCATGTCGTTGAGACGGCTCTGGATACCGTTGACCGCGCCGCTCAACTGTCCCACGTTGACCGCATCGGTCGGCGCCGAGCCGGCTGCGACGTTCGTGATCTGACGTTCCGCGCCCGCCGCGCCAACCGACACCGTGTTGTCGCGATCGGCAACGGAGTTCGCGCCGAGTGCGACCGCGTTGGTCGCAGGAGCGGATGCCTGGACCCCGAGCGCGACGGACTGGTCGCCGCCGGTCACCGTGCGCGCGCCGATCGCGATTGCGGCGGTGCCCGATGCGATCGAACCGTTGCCGATGGCGATGGCGTCGGTACCGGTAGCGGAGCCGGTCGGCAGATCGTTGGTCCGCGGGCCGGAGTTATTGTTGTTCGTGTCGATCCTGTCCGTCACGTAGGTCGTCACATACGACTGCATCTGGCCCAGATTCACCGCATCGAACGGATCGACGGCGTCGGCCACGTTTTTCAGCTGCGTCGGCGAACCGCCTGCATTGAACGTCACGCTCGCCTTCGACGCGTTGTCGTACGCGACGAACGAGTTCGTCACGACGCCGTTCGGATCGACGTTGAGGCCGGCCGCTTTCAGCTGCTTGAGGTTGACCGCTTCGAGGTCGGTTTTCGCGTCGGCGACATTGCCGAGCGTGACGGGCGGGCTGCCGTTGACGCCGCCGAGCGTGACCTTGTCGCGCGCCGAGGTATCGTAGACAACAGGGTTCACGTTCGGGCCCACGTCGGAGCTGGCGATATAGGCATTGACCTCATCGAACGCGCTTCCGACGTTGTTGTATGTCTTGCCGTTGACCGAATACTTCGGCTTCGACACCTTGCCATCCGCGCCTACCGCCGCGCCGCCACCCAACGCGCTCGCAATCGAATCCGCCGTGCCATACAACTGCGCACCGTTGATCGCATCGCCGCTCGATACGGACACCGCGCCCGCCGCAAGGTTGGTCAGCGTGACCGGCGCGCTGGCACTGGTGCCGCCGAGCGTCACGCGGTTGTGCGAGGTCGTGTCGTACTTAACCGCCTCCGCGTCGCTGACGACGTCCCCCGAACCCATGGTCGCGGCCTTTGCAATCGCCGAACCCACGTCCGTGTATGTCTGTCCGTCGAGCGTGTACGTGGGCTTTTTCACCGCGCCGGAAGCATCGAGACCCGCACTGCCGCCCAACGCCGCAAGCACGCCTTGCAGTTGGCTCACGTTCACCGCATCGTAGTTTCCGGTGCCGGCCGCCACGTTGACGATCTGTCGCTGCAACGCCGCGCTGCCGACCGAAATCACATTTACCCGATCCGCCTGCGAGCCCGCGCCCAGCGCGACCGCGCCCGGCTTGCTGGCAACCGTCGACGAGCCGAGGGCCAGCGTATCCTTGCTTTCGGCAGCCGCGAGGTAGCCGATCGCAACGGAGTTTTCGGCATCGAAGCCCGTCGTCGCGCTCGCGCCGATGGCCGTCGTGTTGACGCCGAGCGCGCCCGCTTTCGCCCCGACCGCCGTCGAAGCGGTGCGCAGGGCGCCCGCAGCCGCACCGACCGCCAGCGCATTCGGTCCGGTTGCCGCCGACGATGGTCCGACCGCCATCGCATTCTGATCGTCCGACGCGCGCGTATCGACGCCCGGCGTCGTATTCGAACTCACCGCGATATAGTCGGTCACCGACTTTGTCGCGCCGAGCAGCATCGACTGCACGCCCGCCGTCTTCACCACCTTCTTCTCGAGCGCCGACAACTGGCCGACCGTCGCCGCATCCGTCGCATCGATGCCGTCCGCAACATGGGTCAGCCGCCGTTGCACCGTCGAATTGCCGAACGATACGACGTTCGTCGCGTCGGTCATCGAACCGGTGCCGATCGCAATCGAGTTGTCGTGCAGCGCCTGGGCGTTCTTGCCGAACGCAATCGAATCGGCATTGCGCGCTTTTGCCTCACTGCCGAACGCCATCGATCCATCGCGATCGGCCACGGCGCTGTAACCGATCGCGACGCTGCCTTTGCCCTCCGTCGTCGCCGCGCCGGGCCCGATCGAGACCGATCTGTCGGCACGCGCCAACGCGCCGCTGCCGACCGCCACCGCGCTGCCGCCGGACGCCTTTGCTTCGGGAACCGAAGGATCGTCATTCGGCGCGGCCACGCTGATGTACTTCGTCGCCGACGTCACATCCGAATTGATCGTGTCGACGGTATAGCCAACGGCCGCAAGCGCGGAGCCGACGTCGTTATAGGTCTTGCCGCTGATGTTGTACGCGGGCGCCTTGATCTTGCCGTCCGCCCCCGCAATCGCACCGCCGCCCAGCGCAGCCGCCGCGCTCGTCGCCGTGTTGAACAGCTGCGAGCCGTTCACCGCGTCGCGGCTCGCCGCGGCAATCTGGCCCGCGCCGACGTTTTTCAGCGCAACGGTCGCCACGGCCGCCGTGCCGCCGAGCGTCACCGCGTCGTGCGACGTCGAGTCGTACAACACGGAATTCGCAAGACTCGCCGACGAACTCGCAGCGACCGCGGACTTCAGCTGGCTCACGTTGACCGCGTCGGTACTGGCCGCACCCGCCGCGACGTTCGTCACGCGGCGTTCCTTGCCGACCGAACCGACCGAGACCTCGCCGATCGCCGTCGTGCCCGAAAGCTCCAGCGAGCCGGGCTGGTAGGCGGGCGTGTTCAGATTCGAAACCGTCAACGCATTCGAGCCGAGCGCAACCGAATTCGCACTCGTTGCGCGGGCATTGCCGCCGATCGCAATCGAATCCGTGCCCGTCGCCGTCGCCGCATCGAGCGTCGAGTTCGCGCTGAAGTATTTGATGCCGCTGCCGTTCGTGATGTTGTTCACGACGTTGGTCAGGTTCGTCACGTTGCCCGTGACGTTCGCGACGTTCTGGTTCGTCTCGAACAACTGGCTGCCGTTCACCGCGTCAGTGCTCGACGCGCTCAGCGTGCCCGCCGCGAGCCGCGTGATCTTCGTGCCGTCCGTGCCCTTCAGCGTGATCGTGGCGCGCGTCGCATCGTCGTACGCGACGAATGCGTTCGTCACATGGCCGCTCGTGTCGATGCTTGCGCCCATGTCCTTCAACTGCTTGACGTTGACCGCGTCGTTGTTCGCCTTGCCGTCCGCAACGTTGGCAACCGTCACCGGCACCGATGCGGTCTTGCCGCCGAGCGTGACGCGCGTTTTCGACGTGTCGTCGTACGAGACGAACGAGCCCGTCACGCCGCCCGTCGAATCGAAGCTCGCGCCCATGTCCTTCAGCTGCTTCAGGTTGATCGCGTCGGTATCCGCCGTGCCTGCCGCAAGATTGGCGATCTGCCGTTCCGCGCCGGCCGCACCGACCGACACTGTATTCGCGCGATCGGCAAGCGCGTTCGAGCCGAGCGCAACCGAGCCATTCGCCGTCGCACGCGCGTTGCCGCCGATTGCGACCGTATCCGCACCGGTTGCCGACGAATCGGCCAGCGTCGAATTCGCGTGGAAGTACTTGACGCCATTGCCGCCGTTCGTGATGTTGTTCACGACGTTGGTCAGGTTCGTCACGTTGCCCGCCACGTTCGAAACGTTCTGGTTCGTCTGGAACAGTTGCGCGCCGTTGACCGCATCGGTGCTGCCTGCACTCAGACTGGCGGCGGCAAGACCCGTGATCTTCGTGCCGCCGCTGCCTTTCAGCGTCACCTGCTGTTTCGTCGAATCGTCGTATGCGACAAAGCCGCCGTTCACGTTGCCGCCGCTATCGAAGCTCGCACCGAGATCCTTGAGCTGCTTGACGTTGACCGCGTCATTGTCCGATTTGCCGTCCGCGACGTTCGCGAGCGTCACACGCTTCGTCGCGCTCGTGCCGCCGAGCGTGACCTTGTCGCGCGCGGTCGTATCGTATTTGACGGCGTCGGCCGCGCCCGCACCCGATATCGCCGCCGCCGCGATCGCCGAGCCGACATCGGAGTACGTCTGCGTACCCACCGTATACGCCGGCTGTTTTATCGTGCCGTCGGCGTTCACGTCTGCGCCGCCGCCGAGCGCGGTCGTTACGCCTTTTAACTGATCGACGTTGACCGCGTCGTACCGCATCGTGCCCGCCGCGACATTGACGATCTGCCGCTGCTTCGTGCCGTTGCCGACCGACACGGAGTTTGCGCGATCCGCAACCGAGCCCGCGCCGAGCGCGACCGCGCTCGACGCCCCGACCGTCGCGCCCTTACCCAGTGCCACGCCGTTGTCGGCCGCGGCCCACGTCACGGCATTCGTGCCGACCGCTATCGAACTCGTGCCGTTTGCGATCGACGATGTGCCGAGTGCGAGCGTATCCTCGGTTTCCGCACTAGCCAGATAACCGATCGCCACGCTGTTCTTCGCATCGAAGCCCGTCGTCGCGCCGACGCCGACCACCGTCGCGTTGATGGCAAGCGCCCCCGCTTTCGAGCCGACCGCCGTCGAGCCCGTGCGCAGCGCGCCTGCACCGGCGCCGACCGCCAATGCGTTCGGACCGGTCGCCGCCGAAGTGGGGCCAACGGCCATTGCATTCAGATCGTCCGAGGCGCGCGTCGCGGCGCCGGGCGTCGTATTCGGACTCACCGCAATGTAGTCCGTCACGGCCGACGCGCCGAGCAGCGTCATCGATTTCAGGCCTGTATTTTGTCTGTTCAGTTGCTGCTGCAGCGCCGTCAACTGACCGACCGTGGCCGCGTCCGTCGCATTGATGCCGGCCGACACGTTCGTCAGGCGCTTCTCGCCGCCGGTATGCCCGAACGAAACGGTATTGGCCTCATACGCCTGGGCGCCCGAGCCGATCGCGACCGCGTCGTCGAACTGCGAACGCGCGCCCGTGCCGATCGCGAGGCTGCGACTGCCGGCCGCGAACGCGCCGCCGCCGATCGCGGTCGTCTCGCTGCCAAGCGACATCGACTCGCTCGCGTTCGACACCACCTTCACGTACTTCGCGGTGACCTGCACATCCTTGCCGACCGCGCCGATCGCGTTCATCGCGGAGCCAACGTCGTTGTATGTCGTGCCCGAAATCGTAAACGTCGGCGACGTCACCGTGCCGTCCTGCTGCACGGTCGATCCCGCTCCGATCACCTTCGCGACGCTGTTGGCGGTCGCGAACAGCTGGCTGCCGTTCACCGCATCCTTGCTGCCCGCTTCGAGCCGCCCCGACGCGAGATTCGTCAGTTGCACCGGCATCGATGCGTCGACACCGCCGAGCGTCACCTTGTCGTGCGCGCTCGTATCGTAGGTCACGCCGTTCGCCGAGCCGGAGCCGATCTTCGCGTTGACCGCCGATAGCGCCGAACCGACGTTGCTATAGGTCGCGCCGTCGAGCGTGTACGACGCCGACACTCGGCCGTCCGCGCCGACCGTCGACGAACCGCCGAGCGCGCCCGCTACGCTCGACGACGCCTGATAGAGCTGCGCGCCATTGACCGCATCGCTGCTCGATGCGGTCACCGCGCCGGCGGCCAGATTCGTCAGGGCGACCGGCGCGCCTGCGCTCGTGCCGCCAAGCGTCACCTTCGTATGTGACGATCCGTCGTATTTCACCGCGTCCGAAGCGCTGCCGCCGCCGTTGGTTGCAAGCGCATCGATTGCGGAACCGACGTTGTGATAGGTCTTGCCGGCAACGGTGTACGACGGCGGCGTAATCGATCCGTCGGCCGTTTGGGCGTTCGCATTGCCGCCCAGCGCCTCCGCCGTGCTTTGCGCAAGTGCGCCGACGCCTTTGCCGAAGTCCTGAAAGCCCTGGTTCGTCGCCGCCGCGAGCGCGAACATCTGCGAACCGTTGACGGCGTCCGTGCTGTTCTGCGTGATCGCGCCCGCGGCGAGATTCTTGACCGTCACCGGCTGCGAGGCGCTGATACCGCCTAGTGTCAGCGACGTGCGCGCCGAACTGTCGTATTGCACGAGATTCGGCACGCCGCCCGTTATGG
The DNA here is from genome assembly GCF_031119615.1 of Paraburkholderia sp. SARCC-3016. NCBI lineage: Bacteria > Pseudomonadati > Pseudomonadota > Betaproteobacteria > Burkholderiales > Burkholderiaceae > Paraburkholderia > Paraburkholderia sp. SARCC-3016. Next base: position 14,816 of record NZ_JAVHZD010000013.1, read on the forward strand.
CGCTCTGCACCGTCGTGTTGAGCTGCTTCAGGTTGACCGCGTCGGTATCGTTGGTGCCGGCCGCGAGGTTCGTCAGTTGACGCTCGAGGCCGGGACTGCCGATCGACACCGTGTTCGCGCGATCCGCGCGCGAGTTGGAGCCGATCGCCACTGTGTTGTAGGCAAGTGCCGTCGAGTTGCCGCCGATCGCGACCGATTCGCTGCCGCCCGCGGTCGAATCGGCGAGCGCCGATTTCGCGTGGAAAAATTTCAGATCGGTCGTATCCGGCGGCGGGGGCGGTGTCACGCTGCCGCCGCCATCGATGCTCGCGATCGCCGCGTTCAGCTGGTTGACGTTGACCGCATCGGTCCCTGCGCTACCCGCGGCAACGTTGACGATTTGCCGCTCGGCGCCCTGCTTGCCGACCGATACCGTATTGGCGCGCGTCGACACCGACTCGTAGCCGAGCGCCACCGAGTTGCGCGCGAGCGCCGATGCATGCGCGCCGAGCGCCGTCGACGAATCCGCCGAGGCAAGCGCCTGTCCGCCAAGCGCGGATGCAAAGGCGCTCGTAGCCTGCGCTTCGCCGCCCAGTGCGACCGCGCCATTGAGGCCATTCGCCAGCGCGTTGCCGCCGAGCGCGATGTTTTGCGCTCCGTTCGCGCGCGCGCCGCCACCGATCGAAATCGCATCCGTGCCGCTTGCCGACGACTCGGACAGCGACGAGTTCACATGGAAGTACTTGAGGTTGTTCCGGTCATACGTGTACGCATAGGCATCCGCTGCATTGACGCCGTTATAGGTGATGTTCGTCGTATTGCCGCCGCCGTCGGCGCCGCCGCAGAAGAACAGGAAACAGAACCAGTCGTTGGTCGGCTTTGGCGTGGCCGCGCCGCTCACGCCGTTCGTGCCGTTCGTGCTCGCCAGATTCGCCGGCACCTTCGGCACCACCCCGGTATCGGCCGCATAGGCCAGGCCGACCGCCCCGAACGTGGCGGCCGACGCGACCACTGCCGAAGCGATATTGCGCGCGCGGCGATTCGATTTCTTGCCGGCGACCCGTGCGGTTTCCGCTGCCGCGACATAAGTACCCGTAGACTCATTCCAGACTGACTTGTAAGCCCTATTCATTCCTCTTGCCTTCTCACAATTAAATTGATGGATCTCTCGTGCGTGCGCATTTGAATGGCGACAGACGGCTTTCGATAAAGCCTGACGATCGGATTTAATCGATCAGATCAGACCTTCTCGCGAGGTCAATTTAGCTTTGCAAGGGAAACAAAAAAATCAGGGAAGTTTGCGCGTGCGTAGGGTTTTTCCGAAAACGTGAAGAGAAAAAGGAATTCGGACAAGCGACACAAAGCGATGAACGCAAGCATCTGTTTGATTTTTATATAGTTATTACGTGCACACCGATGTCGAACAGGTTGCGGCGTTAAAGTTTAGGAAAAGGTCAGCTCATGCCAGGAAGTTTCCTGGACTTCAACGCTTTCCGTTTCTATATACTGAGTCGCGACGCAATCGAATAAATAAATATCGCCGGTCGCGTCGAAAATGCTCAATACCGATTTAAAGCCTGTTTGCTTTTTAAAAATTCCATTATTTCTTTTATTCTTTATGATCGACTTCATCAAACTTCCGGTTCGCCGCGGAAAAGTCCGGCAATTCGGTCAGGGTATGACCGAATACATCATCATCGTCGCGTTGATCGCGGTCTCGGCGATTGCCGTGTATGCATCGTTCGGCAAGACGATTCGCACGCAGACAGTCGGACTTGCGCATGAGATGTCCGGTACGGATTCGACAACTGATGTTAATAACGCGAAGGACGCTGCCGCCAGGGCACGGGACGATGCGGCCAAAGACAAAGGTATGGGCGCATACGGAAACAGCGGCAATAAGGACGCAGGCACGGGAGACAAATAACGCCTGACGCTTCCAGTCCATCATGCAACGCTCTGCCCGCAAGGGCAGGGCCAGATTCGCCGGCACACGTGGGCAGGCGCTGGTCCCTGCCCTTCTCTTTCTGCTGGTCGGCGGCATCGGTCTTTATGTCGCATTCGGCTCGTTCCAGATGACCGGCGCGAAGATCAAACTGCAAAACACCGCCGACGCAGCCGCTTATAGCGCTGCCGTGCTGCAGGCACGCGACTACAACTTCGCGGCCTATACGAATCGCGCGATGGTCGCAAACCAGGTGACCGCGGCGCAAGTCGTCGCGCTGAAGTCGTGGATCGACGAACTCGATGCGACGTATGCCGGCAATCCCGATACCGAAGACCTGATTCAGACGGCGGCCGCCCATCCATCGTTATGGACCACGCCGAACCGGCGGGGACGCCTCGACATCGCCCCCGTGCGCAACGCACTCGACGCCTTGCTGCCGACGCTCGCGCAAGGCATCGGCTCGATCACGCGCGCGCTCAGCGACGCGCAGACCGGTTATCACATGGCCCTCATCACCGCGATTCCCGAGACCGCGGATGCGGTCGCGCGTCGCAACCAGTCCGACACGCATGTGACATCCGGCTATTTCACGAGCGAACGCAACGCCGTACAGCTCATTGCGTGGCAATCCTATACGACCAGCGTCACGCCGGCCGGCAAGCTCGATAACGATCATTTCGCCAATGTCGTAACCGATGCGCAGACGCTAGATGGCTTCGTCAAGCGGCGCGTGTCGTCGCGCAGTGTCGCACCCGACTATCAGCAACTCGACGATCAGGCGTCCGCGACGTGCCGGCCTGCCGGACGCATCACGATCAATGTCACGCATGTCGGCGGCACGCAGTTGCGCACCGACAAGAAAGGCTGGCAATCGATCGACGCGAGCACCGCGCACATCATCACGCCCTGCACGGGTCCCGTCGATACGATCGCCGGTCATGGCGGTAGCACGAACGGCAATACGCGCGGCTATATGACGAACCCGCCTTTCGTCTCGTGGAGCGACTGGAAGGGCTACGGCGGCTATTACAACTTCGGCGACCACACGAGCCCGACACCGGGCCTGCTGATTCCCGACGCAATGGCGCAACAGTTCACGCTCGGACCCGGCCCGTCTCTCGATGCGAACAACGGGGGCCTCCTGCCTTACGAGGACATCGCCGGCAACCCGACCGCCGAAGACGCGCCGCGCATCACGATTGAAGTCGAACGCGAGGCGGACACGCTGAACAGCACGCCGGGGCCGAGCGGCGCGGCGCGGATGCAAGTCGACAACGGCAGTGCGCACGGTGTGATGCGCGCGCTCGCCAGTGCTCAGGCGTACTTCGTGCGGCCCGCGGAAGATCCGTTCGGTGCGTCGACAAGCGGCGCGCTATTGCATGCGAGCGAATGGCTGCGCGCGGACGGCAAGCGCGAATATCCGAGCATGTTCAGTCCTTTCTGGCAGGTGCGGCTCGCACCGGTCACCGATAGCGAGCGAGCCGCCGCGCGCGAAGCGCAGATGCCGCACGATACGCCCGCAGCGAGCCGCCGATGATGTCTCACACGAGAACACGCGCGAACCTGCGCACCGCCGACAAAGGCCAGGCGATGGTGGAATTTCTCGTTGTCACGATGTTCGCCATCGGCGTGCTGTTTATCGCGCTCGCGATGCTCGGCAAGTTCAGCGACATCCGCAACAAGACGCTACTCGGGGCGCGCTATGCAGCGTGGGAGCGTTCAGTATGGCTCGACGTCGAGACCGAAGCATCCTCCGATAGTGCGCGCGGCGAACACGACTGGTTCGCCGCATACGGCAGCGGCGCATTGCAGTTGACAAAAGGCGATGCCGCGATCCAACGCGAATTCATACAGCGGACCATCGCGGCAAACGGCGCACCGCTGCTCGGCACCGATCGCGACGCGGAGCGCCTGCCCGCGGCCAGCCAGGCCATGTGGCGCGACCACAGCGGCGCGCCATTGCTTGCCGCCGCACAGGATGTCGTCGCATCGACCGGCGCGGAGCCAATCGCGGCGGCAGCGCTCGCCTCGTACACCGACGCGCCCTATGGAAGCGTGCGTACGGCAAACGGCGCGAGGTACCGTGCAGCACTCGAACTGCCGACGCGCAATTTGCAGTCGGGCACGGTGAGCGTCGCAATCGGCAAACAAAGCGATGCACTGAAGCGCCTATGGCCGACATTCGACGGGCTCACGTTGACCGACACCAATGCGCTGCTAACCAACACATGGTTGCCCGAAGGGGCGGCGAGCGGGCGCGCCCTTTTCACGCGCGCTGTTCCGGCCGCCAATGCAGAGCTGGTTCCGTCTGACCAGTACCTGCGTCTGCGGCGCTATGCGCCGGAAATCGATACGCTCGAGTTCGGCCGCGTGCGCGACGAAGTCGTGCCGAACGATCGCCTTGCTCCATGAAGCAGACGTCATTTCCCATGTGTTTCCTGATTCAGCCGCTGTCGCGCCGCGTGACGAACCGGCTCGGCCTTTGCGCCGCGCTTCTGTGCGCACCGTTGCCGCACGCGGCGGCGGCACAGTGCGAGCGGATCCCGGTTCAACCCGAACGCGTCCAGGTTATCGGCCACGACATGCTGATCGACGGCATTCCGACGACGGTTTTCGATCTGCAGTTCACCGGGTCGGCCCACGAGGTATCCGACGCGTTCCGCGCGTTCTGGACGCGCGAAGGCGTACCGGCGAAAGCGCGTCTCGAATCGTCGGGTCTGCTGCTCAGCGCGCTCGACGGCCCCTGCCACTATGTGCTGCAGGTCGCCCCCGTGCGCGAAGGTCCGCACGCGAAAGGCCTGATGAGCGTCATGCGTCTCGCCGGAGGCGATACGACGCACCACATCCCCGACGCAGCGATACCGCTGCCGCCAGGCGCAACGCGCGTCTCGGACGTCGAAAGCCGCGACCCGGGACAGTCCGGACGCACATCGATCGTGCGCGTTACCGGCGATGCGGCGCAACAGGCGCGGCGTTATAGCGACATGCTCGCGGCGCAAGGCTGGAGCGCAATTGCGATCGCGCCCGCTTATGCCGTAAGCGGCACGGCGAACGGCGCCGACGATGGCGCGATCGACGGTGCCCAGCAGGTTGCCGGTACCGCCATCGCGATGCAGCGCGGCAGCGACCGCATCGACGCCGTCTTCTCCGGCGGCAGCGGCAACGGCGCCACGCAAGCCGTCATTCACCTAACGAGGATTCGTTGACATGCAACGACATCATTGCTTCCGCGGAGACCGGTCCAGCCGTACCGGCCGCGCCGCGCTGCCCTGCCGGCAATACGGTCAGGCCGGCGCCGAGTATCTCGTCGTCGCGAGTGCACTCGTGCTCGCGCTGCTGTACGGCTCCGAACTGCCGCCGGTCGCCGCGCTGATCGCCGCGCTCAAATCGTATTTCGGCGCATACAGCTTCGCGCTCTCGCTTCCCTGATGCATCTGCATCCATTCGATTCGTCATGCTCAAGAAAATCAGATTTCGTTCGTTATTCGGCAACGCGTGGGTCGTGCTGTTCTTCGCGGTGTCGATTGCCGCGCTGTTAACTTTCTTCGTCTATCACTATCTGGCCGACCGCGAAGCGCGGCTCAAAGCCGAGATGTCCGGCAGACGGACACGCGCCGGCGTGGCGGTGGTCGTGCCGAATCGCGACGTGCCGGCCGGCACGCCGCTCTCGAGCAGCGACTTCGTCTCGCGCGACATCGCCCCCGACCTCGTCTATGACGACATGATTCGCGTCGCGGACTTCGACGCCTATCGCGCATCGAAGCTCGTGCGTCCCGTCCTGCATGGCCGGCCGTTGCGAACCGCCGATATCGACGCGTTGCGCGGACGCGATTTCTCCGACATCCTGCCCGTCGGACAGCGGGCGCTCACGCTCGAGATCGACACGGTCAACTCGACTGCCTCGATGCTGCGGCCCGGTAATCGCGTCGACGTCTACTGGGTCGGCATGAGTCTCGATGCCGCAGCCGGCACGTCGCGTCAGCCCGACGAACGCAGGATCGTCCGGTTGCTGATGCCCGACGTGCTGATTCTCGCGACTGGGCAGGACGTGCGCCCGCGCAGCGCCGACGGTCCACAAGGCAACGCCGCCGGTCCACAAGGCAGCGCCGACGGCGGCCGCGCGAACACGAACTACAGCACCGTCACCGTGCAGGTGCCGTCGGCGGACGCGGCCCGGCTTGTGCTCGCGCAGCGCGTCGGCACACTGCGTCTGATCTTGCGCAATAGCGACGACAAGCAAACGGAATTGCCCGTCAAGCTGGCCGAAAGCGATCTGTTCCCGTCCTCCGCGGCGACGTCGCGCGACGCATCGCTCGTCGAAATCATTACGGGCGGCGGCGCGTCCGGTTCGACGACACGCGTGTCCGGCTCCATGGCCGACGAACGCGCGCCGGCGATTGCCGCAACGCCGCGCCTGCCCGTTGCCGATGCGCCGCCTTCCGAACCGGCCGCCGCGCCCGCGAGCCTCTACGACGAGGCCAACGCAATCGCCCGGCAGCTTCAGCAACACAACTCGCGCAACGCGCCGAATTCGAACTAAAGCACCTCCACACACGCTTTGGATTTCAGATGAAAGTAAGTCACTGCATTGCGGCCAGCCGTACGACGTTGCGCCGCGCGTTCGTTCACCTCCTGCTCGGCACCACGTACGCACTGGCCGTCTACGGCGCCGCGCATGCCGCGGTCGACCCGGCGCCTGCCGCCACGCGCGATGTCGCGACCGATGCGGCCGTCGACGGCATGCTCGAGATGTATCGCGGCGAAGTGAGAATGCTCGACGTGCCCGGCACGATCAAACGTATCGCGATCGGCAACGGGAAGCTGATCACCGCCAACGTCGTCGACGGCAAGCTCATGCTGCTTGGCGAAAACGCCGGGATGACCTCGCTCGTCGTCTGGAACGGCAACGGCGTCGCGCTGCAGGCCACCGTGCGCATCGCGAAAAGCGACGTAACCGCGACCGCGGCGCAGTTGCGCAGCGTACTGGCCGCCGTACCGGGACTGCGCGTGCAGACGGTGGGGCCGAATATCGTGCTGGCGGGCGCCGTGCACCGCGATATGGCGCCCGTGGTCAAAGTCGCGATCGCCGACATGAACAACGTGATCGATACGACGACGATCGACGAAGGCGACGCGTTGAAAAAGACTGTCCACTTCAAGGTGCAGATCATGGAAATCACGCGCACGGGGCAACGCGAGCTCGGTATTGCGTGGGACAGCCAGTTCAACGGGCCGCAACTGACCGGTCAGGGGTTCGCGGGCAGCAGCGTACCGGGCGCGAACTTCTTTTTCGCTGGCCTCGCGAGCTCGCTGACCTCGCGCATCAACTTCGCGATCAACAAGGGCGACGCATATATTCTGGCCGCGCCTGAACTCAACGCGAAAAGCGGCGGCACGGCCACGTTTCTGGCCGGTGGGGAAGTGCCGATTCCCAAGGCCGGCGCGCTCGGCACCACCGATGTCGATTACAAGCCGTATGGGATCAAGCTAAAAATCAAGCCCGTCGTCGACGCGGACAACATCATCTCGGCGAACGTGCAGACCGAGATCAGTCAGATCGACCCGTCGGTTTCATACGGCGGCTTCCCGGGATTTCTCACACGCAGTGCGACGTCCGACATTTCGCTGCGCGCGGGCGAAACGATTGCGATCTCGGGACTCGTCAGCGCGGACGCACTCGATGCGTCCAACGGCATGCCGTTTCTCGCGCAGTTGCCGATCATCGGCCAGCTTTTTCGTTCGGACAGTTTTCGCTCGAAAAAAAGCGACCTCGTCATATTCGTGACGCCGCTTATTTCGGACCCGACGCGCGCGCCGAACACCGATCTGCTCGCGCGCTCGGACAAGGGCGCGAGTCTTTATCGCGAGCACTTCGGCAATCCGAGTCCGCTCGGCGATGCCGCGGGCCCGGCCCCAGCGCCGGCAGTACCGAACACGCACGGCGACGGACGAGCGCCTCTATCGATCATGCCTGGCGCGCCGGACGTTGCACCAGCGCCTGCACCGTTGACGCAGATCGAAGAACACGACGCGCGTTTGCCTACGGCGATAGTGACTCCGGTCAAGCCCGCGGACGAAATCGCGCCTCCGATAACAGGAGAAGCGCAAACGGAAATCCATTCCGCCACGCCAATCGGCCTCGCTGAAGCGACGTTGATACGCAACGCGCAACTGAGTGCATCCGACCTGCCCGCGGCGTCCACTGCGTCGATGCTGATACCCGCGGCGCCGGCAAACGAAAGCCACTGAGCGATTTCACGGAGCCCAATCATGCTGAAGCTGCAGATCCATACGCGAAACGCGCCGGTGCGGACGATCGAAATCGAACGCAGCTGTACGATCGGCAAGCGTCCCGACTGCGACGTGATCGTCAAAGGCATACTGATCGGCAAGGTCCATGCACGCCTCGTGCGCGAATACCATGCGTGGTATCTCGAGGATCACGGCGGGATTGTCGCCACGCTCGTCAATGGGTCGCCGGTGGTCCGCTATGGTCCGCTCAGCGAGACGGACCAGATCGAGATCGGCTCGACCGTGATCAGAATCGGTTCCGCCACACGGACGTCGGCACCCGCTTGCGCGGCCGGTGCGCAGCCGCCTGCAAGCAAACCGCTCGCCGAAGCCGATGCAACGCGCGCGGATGTGCCGGCTTCGTTCGCTGTCGACCATTCGCAAGCGACCGTGCATGCACCGGCAAGGCCCGCTGTTGCAGCGGAGCAGGCCGATATGCCCGGGCTCCCGACTCGCGGCCCGATAACGGGTGAGACGGGCGATGCGTCGAATGTGGGTAGTACGACGCGTGACGCGGCAGAGGCATCGATAACCGAACTCGCACGCAGACCGCCGTCATATGGAACGCGCGTTCCCGGTGCTTCTCCCTTTCCGGCGCCGCCGCTGGAAGCACCGCACGAACCGGTCTTGCCGCAACCGGCTACCACGCGCATCGGTGCGGCGGCGCCCTCGTCCCGTACTGAGCCTTCCGCTGCACAGCCCGCCGACGCAACCGCGCTCGCGTCGATCAACAGCGCGGCCGGCGTCGAACTGCGCAAGCTCGCGCATATGAAAGTGATCGCGGCGCTCGATCTTCGGCGTCTGAATGTGTCGCGGATGGCCGACGAAGAGTTGCGTACCACGGTGGGCGACGCACTCGATGAAATCCTCGCGAACGACCTGGCATTTCGTCGCAGCGATATCGATGTCAGAACGCTCAGAAAAAGCGTCTTCGACGAAATCATCGGGCTCGGCCCGCTCGAGGAACTGCTTGCCGACCCGGGCATCAGCGAAATCATGGTCAATTGCCACGATGAGATTTTCGTCGAACAGAACGGGCGCCTCGCCCGCTCGCCCGTGATCTTCACCGACGACCGGGCAGTGCTCGGCGCGATCGAACGGATCGTCGCACCGATCGGCCGGCGTATCGACGAAAGCTCGCCGATGGTCGACGCGCGGCTCAAGGACGGCTCGCGCGTCAACGCGGTCATCCCGCCGCTCGCACTGAAAGGACCTAGCATCACGATCCGCAAGTTCTCGCGCCGCACGCTGACCGGCGCCGATCTGATCGCGTTCGGGTCGATGTCGGCGGATATGCTCGAATTCCTGCAGACTGCCGTGCGCCAGCGCGCGAACATCGTGATTTCGGGCGGCACCGGTTCGGGAAAGACCACGCTGCTGAACGTACTGTCCGGCTATATTCCGGATGACGAACGGATCGTCACCGTCGAGGATGCGGCGGAACTGCAGCTCTCGCAGCCCAATCTCGTTTCGCTCGAAGCACGCCCAGCGAATATGGAAGGCAAAGGCGCGATCCCGATCCGCGACCTCGTGAGGAACTGTCTGCGGATGCGGCCGGACCGGATTGTCGTCGGCGAATGCCGCGGCGGCGAAGCGCTCGATATGCTGCAAGCCATGAACACCGGCCACGACGGCTCGCTCACCACCGCGCATGCGAACTCGCCGCGCGACTGCATTGCGCGCCTCGAAGTGATGACGCTGATGGCAGGCCTCGACCTTCCCGTTCAGGCGATTCGCGAACAGGTCTGTTCGGCCGTCGACATCATCGTCCAGCAATCGCGCTTTTCGTGCGGTTCCCGGCGCGTCACGCACATCACCGAAGTCAGCGGTATGGAATCGGGCGTGATCCAGTTGCAGGACGTGTTCGTGTTTCGCGAAGCGGGCTTCGGCGAGAACGGCCGGATTCAAGGCGATTTCGTCCCGACCGCTTACATACCCGACTTCTATCAGGACCTGTTACGCCGAAGCATTGCTGTGAACACAGACATCTTCACGCGCAACGAATGAAGGGATCGCCATGAACCTGATGGTCATTCTCGCAATGACGTTCGCCGGTACCCTCGCTTCGATCTGGCTGCTCGCGCGTGCCGGCAGTACCGCGCTCGCGCAGCGCACGCAAAGCGTCGCGCGCGATGTCGAACAGTCGCTCGCGGACGCATTCGTATTCGTGAACCGCCAGCGCGTGCTCGGATGGACCTTGCTTGCAATGCTGCTGTTGCCCTGCCTCGCATTCGTGCTGAGCGGCAGCGCGATCGTTGCGCTGGCAACGGTGCCGGCCGCGCTGACGGTTCCAAGGCGCTACCTCAAATGGATGCGGAACAGACGCTTTGCAACGCTCGAACGCCAGTTGCCCGATGCGCTGCTGATGCTGGCAGGCGCGCTGCGCGCCGGTGCGAGCTTTCCGATCGCGCTCGAAAGCACGGTCGCGGAAACCAGCGCGCCGATTTCGCAGGAACTCGAACTGCTGATGCGCGAAATCCGGCTCGGCATCGACCTCGACATCGCGATGCGCAACATCGAGGCGCGCATTCCCGTGCCCGACTTCCTGATGGTCACCGCGGCCGTCACCATTACGCGCGAAGTAGGCGGCAATCTCGCCGAAGCGCTCGAATCGGTCGCAAGAACACTGCAACAGAAGCTGCAAATGGAAGGCAAGATCAGGGCCCTCACGTCGCAAGGCCGTATGCAAGGCATCGTGATGACCTGTCTGCCGCTCTTTCTGATGGCGGTGCTGCGTTTCATGGAGCCGGCCGCCATGGCCCCGCTTTTCAGCGAGCCGATTGGATGGGGCACGCTCGCCGTGATCGCCGTGATGGAATTCCTCGGCTATCAGGCGATTTCCCGTATCACTCGCATCGACGTGTAAATCATGCTTGTCATTTCGATCATCGCCGGCGTGGGCATCACGCTGGCCAGTTTTCTTCTGCTGTGCTCGTTTCGCGATCTGGCGGGCGCGGTGCCGAACGAAGATCGTGCGTGGCTCGATCCGCTGCCGCCCTTGCTCAGAGTCGTCTGGCCGCTCGTGAACTTCGTTGCGCACCACGGTGCGCCGTACTTCAGTGCAGCACTTGTCGAACGCACTGAAACGCAATTGCGCCTGACGTCGCTATCGTTTCTGATGAACGCTCGGCAATTCATTGCGTTGTCGCTGATCTCTGCATCCAGCGCGGTGTTCGGCGGTTCGTTGCTGGCCGCCGCGGCCAACCTGCTCTGCTGGTGGATGCCTGCCGTCTTCGCCTTGCTCGGGTACGGTTATCCGCGTCTATGGATGCGCGAAGTGCGGCGGCGGCATATCGCCAGGATTCAGCGCCATCTGCCGATCTATCTCGACTTCCTGACGTTGGCCGTCGAAGCCGGGCTCAACATCAACGGCGCACTGCATAAAGCGGTCGAGAAAGGCCCTGATGGCGCATTGCGCCGCGAGCTGGAACACGTGCTGCGCGATCTGAAATCCGGGTTGAGCCGTACCGATGCGCTGCGGCGCTTCGACGAGCGTCAGCGCATCAAGGAAGTCTCGAACCTCGTCGGTGCGATCGTGCAGGCGGAGCGCATGGGCTCGGGCCTTGCGAAGACGCTGCGGTTCCAGTCCGAGCAGCGTCGTGCCGAGCGCTTCCAGCGTGCCGAAAAGCAGGCGATGGAAGCGCCCGTCAAGCTCGTGTGCCCGCTGCTGGTCTTTATTTTCCCGGTCACGTTTATCGTCCTCGGCTTTCCGATTGCGATGAAGTTCATTCAGGAGGGCCTGCTTTGAGATCCATGAAAAGTTCTTTTCTGACGATCGACGGGCACGCTTGCGGGATTCGCGTCTCGACGGCTGCGTCGATGCGCGACCGCATGCGCGGGCTGCTCGGTCACAAGCGCCTTGCCACCGACGAAGCGCTGCTGCTCGTGCCTTGCCGCTCGGTCCATACATTCGGCATGGGATTTCCGATCGACGTGCTGTTCATCGACCGGCAGTGGCACGTCGTAGCCATTCATCGGTGCGTACCCCAGGCTCGTATGCTGTTTTGCCTGGGCGCGAAGCGCACGCTCGAGATGTCGGCCGGCATGGCGGACGTGCTGTCGATCAAAACCGGCAGTTGCATTGGGCTCGAGGTTTACGCATGAACGGGTGCAAAGTGCGCCCGGCGCCGCTGCGCATCACGCAGCAGGAAGCGCGTTCGTTGCGCGCGCAACGGGGGCAGGCGATCAGCGAATTCATCGTCATCGCGCCGCTGCTGCTCTTTTTCTGTTTTGCAATGGTGCAGTTCGTACTGCTGTACCAGGCAAAGGCCACGCTCGACGTCGCGACGCTCGAAGCCGTGCGGGCGGGCGCCGTTTCGCATGGTTCGATGGCCGCGATGCAAGACGGCCTCGCTCGAGGCCTCGCCCCTCTCCATGCTCGCCGCGCCGATGGCGACGGCATGCAAGCCGCGCTGCAGCGCGCGAAAATCGATGCGGCCCGGTTCAGTTCGATCACGATCGTGAACCCCACGCGCGAAATGAGCTCGGACTTCGCGCGACCGCGCTTCTACCCGGCGGAGGGCGTGAGCCACGTCGAGATTCCGAACGACACGCTGATGTATCGCAATCCGTCGCCCGGCATGCGCTCGCGCGTCGGCATTCAGGATGCGAACCTGCTCAAGATTCGTGTGCATTACTGCTATGACCTGTATGTGCCGCTCGTCAACAAGGTGCTGTACTACGCCGTCAATGTGATCGGCAACGTTGCGCCGAACGGTCTCTTCGCGCGCGAGCCCGCCGATGCGGAAGGCGACGTTTTCGGCGCGCCACGGCGGCCCGATACGCTCTGTCGAATCCGGCTCGCCGACGGTATCGCGACGAGCCGTTGGCCGCTTGCGCTCGAATCGGAAGCGATCGTGCGCATGCAATCGCCGTTTCGCGCCGAGGCTGCGCACGACACCGATTCGTTGGCGCGGCCGGCGGACGCGGCGGCGCCCGTCCGCATGCGCAGATGATGCGCCAACGCCGTCGCGCACGAAGCGCGCCGCTTCGCACCAGACTCGCAAGCGCTGCGATAACGGCATGCGCATCGCTAGCCATCGCGTCGCAAAGCGCGGCAAGCGCGCGCGCCGAGCCACGCGGCGACACGTCGCGCGTCATCATGATGATTGGCGGCGCTGTCGAAGATCACGCAGATGAACGTATCGTTCGCGCCGGCATTGCTTCCGATGATGTGCACGAAAGCGTATCGCTCGTCCTTCAGTTCGAAACGCCACGACGCGCAACGGGCGTGAAGGATAAGGTCCTGGTGCTGTTCCCGCTCGTCGAGGAAGCCGCGCGTGCGGTCGACCTCGACAGCGCATTGCTGATGGCGATCATCGACGTCGAATCGGCGGGCGATGCGCGCGCGCTGTCCGTGCAAGGCGCGGCAGGGTTGATGCAGCTGATGCCGGCGACGGGCCGGCTATACGGTGCTGCGGACCGATTCGACGCGAGGCAGAATATCGCAGCGGGCGCGCGCTTCCTGCGCGGACTGCTAGCCCGATTTGGCAATCTGGAGCTGGCGCTCGCCGCGTATAACGCCGGCGAGGAAGCCGTGCGCCGCTTTAACGGTCGCATTCCGCCTTACCGCGAAACGCAGCAATACGTGCCGCGCGTGATCGAGCAATACGAGCGCTACCGGCAGGCGGTGCTGGCCCTACGCACGCAATCGGGTCGCGCGGCTTCCGACACGCAGCGCTCGCCGGCACCGCCCGTCGAAACCGCCGACGCCGGCGCCCGCCGCCGCTGATGCTTCAGCAGCCGTGCATCGGACTTCGGCTGGGCCGCCCCAGCATCTGTTCCATCACCGCGTTGAGGCTTTGCACGACGCTCGCGAAAACCGGCAATATCGCGCGCGCTTTCACCGCGTCGCCGCACAGCGCGGACTGCTCCATCCGCGACGCAAGCCGAACGACATTGCCGCAGCGAATCAGCTTCAGCGACCCATTGAGCCGATGCGCAACCTTGCCGAATTCGGTCCATCGCGCGCCGCGCGCCGCATCGTGGAGGGAGGCCAACGCATCGCGGTTCGTATCGATCAGGATACGCATGAACTCGCACGCGATTGCGTCGTCGCCGCAGGCAAGCGTGTCGACTCGCGCTTTCAGCGAACGGCGGTCGCTCGCGATCAGCACGACCGCGCAGCGTCCTTGCGCCGTCGTGCCGCCATTGACGAGCGGCCATGGCAAGCCGTCGGCGAACATGCCGTTCAACTCGGCGACAAGCGTGTCATGCTCGCGGTCCTTCAGGAACGCAAATCGCATGTCGTGGGTATCGGATGAGATGCCCGAACGCGCGAGCGTCGTTCCGATCTGCTGCGGGTCGCACGTCAGCAACGCAAGCCGCACCGCCCGCTGGCCGCTTTCCGCGACTTCACCGCATGCAAACGGTTCGCGGACCGCATCGACGCGCCGCGACTGCGGCACATAGCCGCCGGCCGGAACCGCACGTCTTTCGGCGAGCGGCATACGCTCGCCGCATTCGCGATACCGGTCCATCATTGCTGTGTCGATGCGATGCCGCAGCGCCGGGCAAAATCGACGAGATCGACGAGCGTGTCCACGCCGAGCTTTTGCAGAATGCGTGTCTTGTGGCTGCTAACCGTCTTGTTGCTGATGAACAGCGCCTCGCCGATCAATTTGTTCGACATGCCCTTCGCGAGCATCTGCAAAACAATCAGTTCCTTGTCCGATAGCAGGTCGAGCCTCGCGTGCTCGCTGAACTCTCCGGCCAGCGGTGCAACGATCTTGCCGGACGTCACGGGAAAAACACTGTACCCGGACAGGATCGCCTCCACACCGCGCACGATCTCGCTGATGTCCTGTGTCTTGCTGACGAAACCCTGCGCCCCGGCGCGCACCGCGCGCTGCACGAACGTCGGCGTATCGTGGCCCGACAGGATCATGACGCGGATGTGCGGATGTGCAAGCCGCAGACGCGGAATCACGTCGAGACCGTTGATACGCGGGATATCGAGGTCGAGAATGGCGAGGTCGGGCAAATGCTGGCGCGTCAGTTCAACCGCCTCCTGGCCGTTTCCCGCCTCCACCACGTCTTCGATGTTGGCTACCTGCGTCAGATGCGTTTTGATCACGAGACGCAATGCCGGGTGATCGTCCACGATCATAACCATAGTCATGACTTTGTTCTCCAAATTATCTTTTTATCAATCATCCGATCCGACCAGACCGCGATGACACGCTATCCGTAGACCCGAATGTTTATCACGCGCCATCCGGTGGGCGGTCATAAAGATTCATTGCTACCCGCCCGATGCTTTATGCATCACCTATGTGTCACAAGTGCGGTCGCCCCTTCATTGTTTCCTACGTCTGCGTTGCCGTTTTCACGAAGGTTCGAGGATAAACAGGTTGACGCGCTCAAAGTCCAGGAAATTTCCCGGCGTGTTGTCGGATTCGTCAGGTATTGAAATTTCGCAGAGCATGAGCATGCGCATACGGACGCGCACGGGCAGCGAGCGAGCAATGCGATCGGAAATGCGGTTCGGCTAGCCGCCGCCTCAGCGACGCTAGCGAGCGCAACATAGGGAAAGGGAAAAAACGGGCGGAGCAGTGCGCCAGGATGCGCGACTTACTCGCGTACGGCGCGCGCCGCATTGCGGCCGCGCAGCCACTCGAGCGCGAGCAGCAGACAGGTCGAAAAGACGATCAGGATGGTGGCGAGCGCAGCAATCGTCGGGCTGATGTTCTCGCGAATGCCCGTGAACATCTGGCGCGGCAGCGTCGTCTGGTCGGCGCCCGCGAGAAACAGCGTGACGACGACTTCGTCGAACGACGTCGCGAACGCGAACAGCGCGCCTGAGATCACCCCAGGCGCAATGACTGGCAGCGTGATGCGAAAGAACGTCTGCAGCGGATTCGCTCCTAGCGACAGACTCGCGCGCACGAGGTTGAAATTGAATCCCTGCAAGGTGGCGGCGACCGTCGTCACGACGAACGGCACGCCAAGCGCCGCATGCGCCATGATGAGCCCGGCATACGTGTTCGCGAGCCCGAGCGGTGCGAAGAACAGATACATGCCGACGCCGACCACCACGACGGGCACGATCATCGGCGAGATCAGCACCGCCATCAGCAACGCCTTGCCGCGAAAATTCGCTTTCGTGAGACCGATCGCGGCAAGCGTGCCGAGCACCGTCGCAAGCACGGTTGCCGAAGGCGCGACGATAAAGCTGTTTTTGGCAGCCATCCGCCATTCGTCGGAGGCGATCAGGTTCTGGTACCAGCGCAACGACCAGCCTGGAATCGGATAGACGAGAAACGTGCTCGACGAGAACGACAGCGGCACGATCGCCAGCACCGGCAGCACGAGATACAGCAGCGTGAGCACCGCAAGCACGCGCAACGTGAAGTACCACACGCGCTCGATTAGCGACGTGTGCGGCGCGAACATCGGTTTGGCGAATTTCGTCGTCATCGCGGCAGTTTCCCGTGGGTTTCGAGCCTTCAACCGAGGCTGACTTGCGAGCGCGTGAAACGCCCGTAGATCACATACAGCACGAGCGTCGCGGCCAGCAACAGCGCGCCGAGCGCACAGGCCATGCCCCAGTTGATCGTCACGTTCGTGAAGTACGCGACGTAGTAGCTGACCATCTGGTCGTTCGGACCGCCTAGCAACGCAGGCGTGATGTAGTAGCCGATCGCGAGAATAAACACGAGCAAAGCGCCCGCGCCGACACCAGGGTAGGTTTGCGGCACGTAGACACGCCAGAATGCCGCGAATGGATGACTACCGAGCGAAATGGCCGCGCGCTGGTACGAAGGCGGAATCGACTTCATCACGCTGTAGAGCGGCAGAATCATGAACGGCAGCAGAATGTGCGTCATCGAGATATACACGCCGACGCGATTGAAGAGCAGCGCAAGCGGATCGTGAATCAGTCCGCTACCGATCAGCGCCTTGTTGATCAGGCCTTCGTTCTGCAGAATCACGATCCATGCGGCAACGCGCACGAGTATCGACGTCCAGAACGGAATCAGCACGAGAATCATCACGAGATTCGCGCGGCGCTCCGGCAATGTGGAGATCCAGTATGCGAGCGGATAGCCGAGCAGTAGCGCGCAAAGCGTCACCACGAAGCCGATCACGAACGTGCGCGCGAACACCGCGAGGTAGATCTGCTGATCGGGATCGGTCGGCATGATGTGACCGAACGCATCCTGCCGGTGATCGAGCGATGCGAGCAGGTAGAACGGCGAATACAGGCCACCGTTCTTCGCAATCGCGTGCCAGTATCTGACGTCGCCCCAGCGATCGTCGATTTCGAGAATCTTCGCGCGAATCTGCGCGGCCGGCAGCGCATGGCCCGCGTCGTCGACGAGCGGCATCGCGCGCGCGGTCTTTGCGACGAGCGAACGATAGCCCGGTATTTCGGTGTTGAGCCGACGCGCAAGCGCGCCCATCGCATCGCCGTCGGCGACCACGGTCAGGTCGGCGGCGAGTGCGGCGTAGGCCGCGTCGCCAGGCGGCGACTTCAGATCCCAGTCGCGCAGCGCGGCGCCTGTGCGCGGCAAGGCCGTAGCGATTTCCGGGTTCTGCACGGCGCGCGTCAGCAACGCGCCGATCGGCACGACGAAAATCAGCAGCAGGAAAATCGCAAGCGGCGCGATCAGCAATAGCGCCATCACGCGCTTGCGCGATTCGGCGGCCTTGAGTTCGCGCTTGAGCCTGCCCGCGGATTCAGGCGTCGAATCCGCGGCGATCGTGATTGTCGTCATGCCTTCAGCCCTTGTCTATTCCGTCAACTACTTCGACGCCCACGACGCAAACCGCTGTTCGAGTTCATCGCCGTGGTCCGTCCAGAACGTCAGATTCTGCAGCACCGCGTTCTTGCCGTTGCTCGGCGAATTCGGCAGATTCGCGAGCGTCTTCGCGTCGAGCGATTTGATCGCCGCCTCGTTCACGGGTCCGTAAGCGATGTGCTTTGCGTATTCCTGCTGCGGCTGCGACGAGATTGTGTAGGCGATGTACTGCTCGGCCAGCGCCTTGTTCGGCGTGCCCTTCGGCATCGCCCAATAATCGAGGTCGTAAATGCTGCCGTTCCACACCACCTTCAGATTCTTGCCCTCTTTCTGCGCGGCATCGATGCGGCCGTTATAAGCGGTCGACATCACGACGTCGCCGGCCACGAGAAACTGCGGCGGCTGGGCGCCCGCTTCCCACCACTGGATATTCGGCTTCAGTTCATCGAGCTTCCTGAACGCACGGTCCTGACCTTCTTTCGTCGCGAGCACCTTGTACACGTCTTTGGGTGGGACGCCGTCGGCCATTAGCGCGAACTCGAGGTTGTAGCGCGCGCCTTTGCGCATGCCGCGCTTACCGGGAATTTTCTTTACGTCCCAGAAGTCCGCCCAGCTCGCCGGCGCCGTCTTCAGCTTGTCCGCGTTGTACGCCAGCGCGGTCGACCAGACGAAGATGCCGACGCCGCAAGTTTGCGGCGCTTCGGGAATCAGGTCGGACTTCTTCGCGATCTTCGACCAGTCGAGTTTTTCATAGAGGCCTTCGTCGCAGCCGCGGCCGAGGTCGCCCGATTCGACTTCGACGACATCCCAGTTCACGTGCTTCGCCTCGACCATCGCCTTCACTTTGGCCTGCTCGCCGTTGTATTCGACCGCCGTGACCTTCGCGCCGCTCTTGGCTTCGAACGGCTGGTTGAATGCGGCCTTTTGCGCATCGCCATTTGCGCCGCCGAAATTCACTACCGTCAATTCCGCCGCGCCTGCGTGAGCGGCAACGAATACGGCAACGGATGCCGCGACACCGATCGCAACTGCACTGCGCGCTTGCCCGCTTTTTTTCATGATGACCTCCTCGCTTATTGATGGTCTGCCTGACAGGGTCTTACGTGAATGCGATCAATGGCTTTGCCGCTTGCAGCCGCGTTTGCAGTGCATTTACTGCTGCGTTTTCGGCTGCGTTTGCCGCACCAATGCTTCATGCGAACACATCGTGCGAACACGTCATGCAAATACGCGCAGATGCTCCGGCGCGAATTCGAGCGCTACCGGCGCGCCCGGCGAGAAGCGTTCGATCGCTTCTGTGCCGAGCGGCACCTTGACGAAACATTCGTCCTGTTGCGCCAGCCCACAACGCATCCGCACGTGATCGCCGAAATAAATGAGGCCGCGCGCTTCGCCAGCCAGTGCATTCGGGCCGCGTTGCGAAGCGTTCTGCGCGAGCTTCATGCGTTCGGGACGAATACAGGCGACGCCAGGCGTGCCCGCCTGCGCGCCGCCAATATTGCGCCCCACGAGCCGCGTGCCGTCGACGAGGTGGAATTCGCAGTAGTCGCCGTCGACCTGCGCGATGGTGCCGCGCAAGCGGTTGCTGTCACCGATGAAGTTCGCGACGAACTCGTTGCATGGCGATTCATAGAGACGATCGACCGTGTCGAGTTGTTGCACGATACCTTTGTCGAATACCGCGACGCGGTCCGACATCGTCAACGCCTCGCCCTGGTCGTGCGTCACATAAACGAAGGTCACGCCGAGCTTCTCGTGCAGCGATTTCAGCTCGTACTGCATGTGTTCGCGCAACTGTTTATCGAGCGCGCCGAGCGGCTCGTCCATCAATACGAGCTTCGGTTCGAACACGAGCGCGCGCGCCAGTGCGATGCGCTGCTGCTGACCGCCCGAGAGCTGCGCCGGATAGCGTTTTGCAAAGCTCTCCATGCGCACCATCTTCAATGCGTGATTGACCCGTCCTGCGCGTTCTGCAGGGGAAAGCTTGCGTACGGTCAGCGGATACGCGACGTTCTGCTCGACAGTCAGATGCGGAAACAGCGCGTAGTTCTGGAACACCATGCCGATGTTGCGCTTGTGCGGCGGCACTGTATTGAGCAACGTGCCGTCGAGCCAGATCTCGCCGCCGGTCGGAAATTCGAAGCCCGCGAGCATCATCAGGCAGGTGGTTTTGCCGGAACCGGATGGGCCGAGCAGTGTGAGGAACTCACCCTGGTAGATATCCAGATCGAGTTGCTTGACGACGAGCGTTTCGCCGTCATACGTCTTGCGCACGCCTCGAAAACTGACGATCACGTCTTCGGTTTTCATGTGGGCTGTCTCCTTGGCGCAGCGCCGCCTGGTTGTCCGTAGTGTCTGCGGCTCCGGTCCTCCCGATGAGTCTAATCCCGGCTGTGGCTCCTTCGCCAGCGGGGGATTGCATCGATTGCGCGATCCAATATAGCCGGTTACGGTTCCACTTTATGGAACCATTTCATTATTCCGGATAGAACCACTTGGACACGGTCATCCTGTCGGATTGGCTCGCGGTGCGGCTGGCTACGCGCCGCGAGCGCGGCGACGCCGAACCCGCATATCGACAGCTGCTGCGGTTGCTTCAGCAAGCCATCCTGACGAGTCAGCTGCCGCCCGGCACGAAGCTGCCGAGTTCGCGCACGCTCGCGTCCGATCTCGGTATCGCGCGCAACACGGTGCTGCACGTCTATGACCAGCTGACCGCCGAAGGGTATGTGCTATCGACTACCGGCAGCGGCACCTACGTTGCGGATACACGGCCGGACTGCCGGGCGGTCAAGGTGCACAAGGCGGCCGCGGCCGGCGCTTCGGTCGCCGATGCGGCACGGCCGACCGATTTTGTGGAATCCGAAGCACGCGACGGCGCAGACGCGGCGCAACGCACATCCGACATGGCCCATCCGTCGCGGCCCACGGGCACGCGCGAGCTATCCGCACGCGGGGGCCGGCTGATCCGCGAGGCCGGCGTCTCGCCGAAACAATGGGGCGCCTTCATGCCCGGCGTACCCGACGTGTCGGAGTTTCCCGCCCGCACATGGAGCCGCTTGCAGGCGAAACTGTGGAAGCAGACCCACCCTGACCTTCTGACGTATGCGCCCGGCAGCGGCTATCGTCCGCTACGTCGCGCGCTTTCCGACTATCTGCGCGTTGCGCGTTCGGTGAACTGCACGCCGGACCAGATCATCATCACGACCGGCATTCATCAGTCGATAGACCTCGCGGTGCGGCTGCTCACCGATGTCGGCGACCGGGCTTGGGTCGAAGATCCGTGCTACTGGGGTGTGCGCAGCGTGCTGCAATCATCCGGGCTCACACTTGCGCCGGTGCCGGTCGACGACGAAGGGCTGAACCCGCGCGAATCCGATTTGCGCGCGCCGCCGAAACTCGCTCTCGTGACGCCATCGCATCAATATCCGCTCGGCATGGTGATGAGTCTCGCGCGACGCCGCACGCTGCTCGAATATGCGAAGCAGCACGGCGTATGGATTATCGAAGACGACTACGACAGCGAGTTCCGCTACGGCAGCCGGCCGCTCGCTTCGCTGCAGGGCCTCGACGAGGCGGGCCGCGTGATCTATGTCGGCAGTCTCGGCAAGATGCTGTTCCCAGGGCTGCGGATCGGCTACATGATCGCGCCCGAAGATCTCGTCGATACGTTCAGGACGGGCGTGGCCGAACTGTACCGCGAGGGGCAATTGATGCAGCAGGCCGTGCTGACCGAATTTATTATGGATGGCTATCTGACGTCGCATGTGCGCCGCATGCGTGCGCTGTACGGCGAGCGGCGTCAGATGCTGATCGACGCCATCACCGCGCGTTTCGGGAACTCGCTGCCGGTCATGGGCGACGAGGCCGGTTTGCACTTCGTGCTCGGCTTGCCGCATCAGGCGAACGATCGCGCCGTGGCGGCGGCGGCGCACGACGCCGGCGTGATCGTGCGGCCGCTTGCCGCGTATTACAGCGGCGAAGCGGCGGCGCAGCGCGGGCTGCTGCTCGGCTACGCGTGCGTGCCGAACGAAAAAATCGGGCCTGCATTCGCAAGCCTTGCGCAGATCATCGAGCAGACTTCATTGCAGGCGCGGCGAGCATCGCCGCATGCGGCATAAGGGCGGCACGGCATAAGCGCCACACGGCGCGGCGTGCAGGCGCGCGTATTGAAATCGACGTTGTTCTTCAAGTGCGCGGCGGTAGGGCACTTATTTCAGCCCGAAATCCACGCGTGTCGTCGGACCTTTATCCTTGATGCCGCTCGCGTCGAGCTTCGGCGCGACGATAAACACGCGGCCACTGTCGATCTTGCCGTCGAAGTATTGCTGCACTGCCTGCGCGCGCCGTTGTGCGAGATTGCGCAAGCTCGCCTCGTCGATCGGCGCATGTTCGGCAAGCGCGTTCTTCATGTCTTCGTCGGGCAGCGTCTTGGTCATGCCGATGAAATTGGACGGCTTCTTGAAGTCGGCATCCTTATATGCCTTCGTCAGGTACTTCTGGTATTCCTTCGAGTCAACGGTTACGTTCGACGTATCGACGCTCTCGCCGTTGCCGACTACATCCTTGAGCTTCTGCTGCTTGACGAGGCGGTCGACGTAACGCGTGCGCAGTGCCGGTTCGTCGACGGCCGGATCGACCCGGCCGATCAGGTCGATGCGCACCGACGGCTTATCCGCTAGTGCTTTCGCGATCGTATCGAGCTTCTGATCGGCCTCGTCGGAGAGCTTTGCGGAACCCGCGGCGAATTGCACATAGCCGTAGTCTTCGCTGTTGCCGCCGCCGAACGCGTGCGCCAGCAGAGAGAACGGCGCGGTCACGGCCCTTTGCAGCAGGTTCAGCACGGCGCGCCAGATCAACCCGCCGATGCTGAACTCCGGATTGTCGAGCGACCCGGACACCGGAATGTCGACGTCGATCTCGCCGCGCGAGTTTTTCAGCAGCGCAATCGCGAGCTTCACGGGCAGCTTCGTCGCGGTGTCGTTTTCGACGTGATCGCCGAAAGTCAGCTGATCGATGAACAGGTGGTTGTTCGCGCTCAGCTGA
Source organism: Paraburkholderia sp. SARCC-3016 (assembly GCF_031119615.1). Lineage (NCBI taxonomy): Bacteria > Pseudomonadati > Pseudomonadota > Betaproteobacteria > Burkholderiales > Burkholderiaceae > Paraburkholderia > Paraburkholderia sp. SARCC-3016. The sequence continues at coordinate 37,823 of NZ_JAVHZD010000013.1, forward strand.
TTGTTCTCGAGCTTGTAGTGCAGGTCGACGTTGAGCTTGCCCTTCGTGATCGGATAGCCCGCGTATTTCGCCGAGTACGGCGTGAGATTCGTCAGCTCGATGTCGTGCGCGGTCGCGGTCAGGTCGAGCGCGGGCTTCGCGATCAGCGGATTGACCGTGCCGCGAATCGACAGCGGTCCGTTCGCGGCAAGCTTCGCGGCGATATCGACGGGCGCCGGCGTCGTCGATTGCGTGCCGAATGCGCCGACCGTGCCGTGAATCGCCACGAGGTTGGCCGTGTAGTTCGGCTTGACGAAGTTGTCGGTATACGTGACGCGGCCGTTTTGCAGCACCAGCTGGCCGAAGCGCATTTTCACCGGCGCGCTGTTCGAGGCGCTTTGTGCGGGGTGCGCGTTCTGTGGCTGGCTGGCTCCGGCGGCCGTCGTTTGCGGCGCCGAAGCAGCCGGCGGTGCGGCGGCCGTCGCCGCGCTTGCCGTTTGCCCCGTCGCAGGTGTGCTCGCGGCGGCGGTCGCCGGCGCGGCGGCATGCGCGTCGCTTCCCGCGGCTTCGGCCGCCGCGGGCGGCGTCAACGGAATCGGCTCCTTGCCATCCTTCTTGTCGTCGTGCGTGAGCGAGCGCGATCCACCGTCGCCGGGCTTCGCGACGATGTCGCTCAGGTTCAGCTTGCCCTGCGCATCGAGCAGCACGCGGCCATAGAAATCGGAGAACGTCACGCGCGACGCATCGACGTCGGTGCCGCGCGCGTCGTAGTCGGCCTTCAGATTCGTCAGCGCGAGCGAACGCCAGCCCGCGAACGGACCGGACGTCACCTTGTCGAGCATGCGTACATCGACGAGCGCCGCGTCGCCGCGATATGACGCCTTCAACCCGCCGCCCGATCTGCCGTGACTGGCCGGCTCGTCGGCGAATGCAACGTCGCCTTTGGCGTTGAGCAGCGCACTGGCGACCGTCGCGTTGAGCCTGCTGCCGAAGTACGGCTCGAACGCAGCCGCATCGAGCCGGTTGGCGTCGAGCTTCAGTGCGAGCTTCAGCGGCGACGCGGTCACGTCGCCGCGCACGCCGAGCGTGCCCTTCCGGTTGACTGTCGCCTGCAGGTCGATCGGCAGCGGCCGCGTCAGGTCGTCGCTGATCTGCTGCACCTGCAACTGCAGCGGTGTGAACGCGACCTTGACCGGGCGCGCGGTGGTGTTGTCGGTGAAGGTTGCCGAGCTGTCTTTCAGATTCAGCGCGGCGATCGTGTAATGCCACGCGGGGCCGGCTTCCTGCGCCTTTTTCACCGCGTGGATCGCGGTGCGTTCCTGCGCTTGCTGATGTGGCGGGCCCGCGAGCGACAGCAGATCGATCTTGCCGTCCTTCTCGCGCATCGCGTCGATCGACAGACCGGTCGCCTCGATGCTGTCGATGTCGGCCTTGCGCGCGCCGACATCGACGGCTTTCAATGCCACGTGCCCTTTCGCGAGCGCGACCGCCGGTTGTTTCACGCCGGGCGCGGCCAGCTTCAGCGATTGCAGATCGAGCGTGCTCGCTCCCACTTTCAGGGCGAGCGGCGACTGCGCCCAGTTTGCGCTGAGCGAGACGCTCGCGCTCAGCGCTCCATCGAGCACCTGCGCGGCGGTGGCCGTGTCGAGGTACGGCTGCAGCGGCGGCAGGGACAGCGACTTCAGATCGAGCTTGACGTCGGCGGTCTTCGCGACCATGCCGAAGGTGCCGGACGCGTTCAGCGTGCCGGAGCTGTTCTTCGACGTCAGCCCGAGCGTATAGCGCGCCGGTGCCTTCGCGATCGACGAGAAGTCCGTGAGCGACATGCCGACGTTCGTCAGCGTCGTCGTGACAGGGCGCGATGCGGCGGCGTCGGCGACCTGGATGGTGCCGTCGCTGAGCGTGAAGCGTTTGATCGCGAGATCGAGCGGCGGCGCGGCGGCGGGTGCGGCCGGCGCCGCAGGTGCGCTGGCGGCGGCCACGGGGGCCGATGCCAATGCCGATGCGGCGGCATCGGGCGCGCTTGCCGCGGCGCTTGCTGCAGTGCCTGCTGTGTTGCTTGCCGCGGCACTCGCCGGAGCGCTTGCGGCCGCATGCGTCGCCGGCTGCGCGGCAAACATCCGCTGCACGCTCAGCACGCCATCCTTATCGCGCGCCAGATGCGCGGTCGGCGCGTCGATGCGGATGTCGTTGAAGTGATAGACGCTCTTGAGCGGCTCGAGCAGACCGGCGTCGACATGCACCGCGCGCGCCGCGAAGAACGGCGCCTTTTGTGCATCGACCACATCGACGTCCGCGAGGTCGCTCGTGCCCGTCACACGCAGTGTCGGCGTATCGCCCGACATGACGAAATTGAGCGTTAGATCGCTCGACAGCTTGCCCGCCTGCACCGTCACCGGCAGCCTGGTGGGCGCGTACGACAGCAGGCGCGGCACATCGAGCCCTTCGAATCGCAGCGACACTTCGGATTCGCGCGACGCCGCGAACGGCTTGGTCTTGCCGTCGATCGCCAGCGGACTGCCGTCGATCCGCATGCGCAACAGCGGCTTGACGAAGATGTCGGTCTTCGACGGCAGCGTCGCGATAAACGGCACGCCGAGCTTCCACTGATCGATGACGTGCTTCTCATTGAGCATCCGGTCATCGAATGTGATCTGTCCATTTTCGAGGCGGATGTTCGCCACCGAGAACAACGTCGGCTTGCTGTCGGGCTTCGCGGGCTGCTTTGAAAACTTGTCGATCAGATCGCTGAAATTGAAGCGGTTCGCGTCATAGCGAACGATATGGAATCGCGGCGAATCGATTTGCACTTCGTTGACGATCGGCGCTGCGCGAAACAGCGACATCCATGAGGGTCGCACGATCAGCCGTTCGATATCGACAAAGTCGCCTGCGCCGCCGCGTTCGCCGATATGAATGCGGTCGGCTTCGAGATTCAGCGTGTAGGGATTGAGCGCGATGCGGCCGATCGTGGCAGGACGGTCGAGTTGTTCGGACAGCTGTTGCGCGGCGATATGGCGGATCAGCGGCGGCGCGGCGAAGAAGCCGAGCAGCCCGAACAGCACGATGAAGATCAGTAGACCAATGACGACACGGCGAGTGCGCCGCGCGTGTGCAACGTTGCGTACGGCCTGGAGGGAGGATGAGAGCGTTGCTTTATTGAGGCTTGCCATTCTCGGTCGCGGATCGTGCGGCGGCAAGCCCGCCGCAGTGACGGAAGTCAGCGTTGCCGGAAGTATAAGTCTTGAGCCGCGGCGGCAGAGTAAATGTAAGAACGTTGTTACGCATTGCCCGCGAGCCGCCACGGCATGGACGGGCGCGCCGCTATTGCCGCACGATCGGCGGCGGCTGCCACGTGCCGTCGCTCGCCTGCGGTTTTGGCGCATAAAGTCGCATGACGAGCTGGAAGCCTCCGCGCGGCGTGGGCAGCCAGTTCGCGCCCTTGCGCCGCGCCGACGAAACCGTCACGTCGACCGAACCGTCGCGATTGCGACGCAAACCACGGCGATCGCCGACCGAGACGTGCGCGGTATCGCTGTCGTCGAGCGAACCTTCCTTCGTGTACGCGGTGATGGACCAGAAGCCGCGCACCGGCGGCCACTGGCCAGGTGCGAAATGGATGACGTAGCGATTCGCGCCATTGAGCAGGTGCCCATCGCTGTCGACGGTCGCGATGGCGCGCACCTCGTCGTCTTTCGTGCCGATCCCGGGTTGCGCATAGGCGACGTATGCGCGCAGTCCGTAATCGGGCCCATAGTTGCCGACGCCGTCGCCGAACCAGCTCCAGCCATTCGCGGTCAGCACGTTGGACGGTGCGGTCTGCACTCGCGCGCGGCCGTCGGCGAGCCCCGCGGCGAGTGCGCTGTCCGCGCCGGTCGGAAACTGTACGGGCTCGTCGGGCTTCACGCCGAAGTCGGCGAGGATGCTCAGCGCATGCGCGTCGGGCGGCGATGGCGGGTTGTCAGGCAGCGCTTGCGCGACGCGATCGAAGAAGGCTTTTGGATCGAGCGCCGCGACCTGCGCGTCGGGAGTGCCCGTGACCGGCATATCGCCGGCCGGGTAGCTGCGCGGCGTATCGGCCGGTTCGGCGGCGCCGGCGTAGACGTCGAGCGGCGCGACGCGCATCTCGCGCTGCAGCTTGCGGATCGCGGCAAGGTCGCGCCCGCCGTTCGACTGCACGCGAATGTTGAGCCATACATAACGCGTCGGCACCTCGACACGCTTCATGCCCTTCGGCAGATCGCCATTCCACCCTTGCGGCACGAACGCGACGGTCTGCGCCTTGATGCCGGTGACGCGCGCGCCGGTTTGCTCGGCCGTTGTAGACCACAGCACGTTGGTCCACATGTCGAGCGCACGCGCATCGACATAGCGGTTGCGCGAGTTGGGCAGCGACACGACGACCGGCTGCCCGGACACGTCGAGCCACGCGGACGAATCGATCGTGTCGACGCTCGGCGTCGGCCGGTTCGCCGCCCCGACCGGCGGCAGCGCCTGCGCGTGGCGCAGCGTGTTGAGCGGCGCCTGGCCCGGCCCGGTGCCGACCGCCGCGTCGCGCGCGACGCCCATCAGCACGAGCGGATAAGCAAACACGTATGAGTCCGCGACTTCGTCCTGAGTCCAGCCGGTCGGCTTCGGCTTCGAAATCGGCGAGGAACTGCAAGCGGCCAGCAAGACGGCGGCTATCAGCGAGACGCAAATGGCATAGCGGGAATAAAAAGGTAAAGGCGGGAGCACATGCGGCGGCGCATTGAGCCGCGAATTCAGCGAATCGGGTTCTTGGCGATTTTTTGTCATTCGACGAACAGGCGTCCGTAAGGTTACGTCGGTCAGGACGTGCGGGTCGCCGGGTCCGGCCCGCCGCGCGCCCGCCGCGTCTTCCTGATTCTGTGGATTATGTAGACGCGTTGTATCGTATCCGTGACATACAGGCAAGCATATCCGCGATAAGGAAGCGCACAGCCGCCATTTTCGCGTTACGTTTGCGCTTTTCCGCATTTTTCTGCGGGATCGTTTCAATGGAAGGAGCGACCTTATGTATATGCCGGCGCATTTCGAAGAGCAGCGCTCCGACGTGCTGCATCGGCTGATCGATGCCAATCCGCTCGGCGCGCTCGTCACGCTGGGACCGCACGGACTCGACGCGAACCATCTGCCGTTCGAGTTCGATCCGGCGAGCGGTGCGCACGGCACGCTGCGCGCGCATGTCGCGCGCGCGAATCCGGTGTGGCGCGAGGTGGCCGAACGGCCCGATGCGCTCGTGATTTTCCAGGGACCGTCCGCGTATATCTCGCCGAACTGGTATCCGAGCAAACACGAAGCACACCGCCAGGTGCCGACCTACAACTATATGGTGGTGCATGCGCATGGCCGCGTCGCCGTACGCGACGACGAACGCTTCGTGCGCGGGCTGGTCGCGCGGCTTACGCGCAAGATGGAAGCCGGCGAGCCCGCGCCATGGAAGATGGGCGATGCGCCTGAAGACTTTATTTCGCAGATGCTCGCGGCGATTGTCGGGATCGAGATCGAGGTGACGCGGCTGGTGGGGAAATGGAAGCTGGGGCAGAACAAGGAATCGGGCGACCGGCAGGGAGCGCTCGATGCACTGCGGGGGCGCGGCAGCGACGCGCAGCTCGAGGTGTCGGCGGCGATGGAGCGGACGTTGCGGAAGGGGTGAAGATTCTCTTGACCTTCCCATCATTGGAACGTCGATACTGGGTTTCATCGAGCGGTCCATCGGCCGCTGCAGGAGCCCCAATATCATGACCGACCTTGCCACGCCAGCCACTGCGGCCGCGTCTCACACGGCGCCGGCCACCGAGCTCGAAATCCAGGGCATGACCTGCGCCTCGTGCGCGATGCGCGTCGAAAAAGCGCTCGCGAAGGTGCCGGGCGTCGCGTCCGCGTCCGTGAATCTCGCCACTGAAAAGGCCACCGTTCAGCTGAACGGTGGGTCCACCATCGATCAGTTGATCGCCGCCGTCGAAAAGGCCGGCTACCATGCGACGCCGCTCGCGGCAGAAGCATCCGCTACTGCCGCTTCAACGGCCGGCTTCGCTAGCGCGGCGTCCGCCAAACCGCGCGACCGCGCGCGCCGCGACTTTATCGCGGTGCTCGTCGCTGCGCTGCTGACCCTGCCGCTCATCGTCCCGATGGCGGCCGAACCGTTCGGCTACCACGTGATGCTGCCAGGCGCCGTGCAGGTCGTGCTCGCGACGATCGTCCAGTTCGTGTTCGGCGCGCGCTTCTATCGCGCCGCATGGCGCGCGGTGCGCGCGGGTGCCGGCAATATGGATCTGCTCGTCGCGCTCGGCACGTCGGCCGCGTACGGCGTCAGCCTCTATCAGCTCGCGATGCATCCGGGCGACACGATGCATCTTTACTTCGAAGCGTCGGCCGTCGTCATCACGCTCGTGCGCTTCGGCAAGTGGCTCGAAGCGCGCGCAAAACGCCAGACCACCGACGCGATCCGCGCGCTCAACGCGTTGCGGCCGGACCGGGCGCGGATCGTCGTCGGCAACGACGAGCGCGAGGTGCCGCTCGCGCAGGTGCGCGTCGGCATGATAGTCGCGGTGCGGCCGGGCGAACGTGTTCCCGTCGACGGCGCGATCGTGCAAGGCCGCACGCATATCGACGAATCGCTGATTACCGGCGAAAGCATGCCGGTGCCCAAACAGCCCGACGACGCCGTCACGGCGGGCTCGATCAACGGCGAAGGGGCGATTACGGTGCGCACCGCGGCGATCGGTGCGGAGACGGCGCTCGCGCGCATCATCCGGCTCGTCGAGACCGCGCAGGCGGAAAAAGCGCCGATCCAGCGCCTCGTCGACCGCGTCAGTGCCGTATTCGTGCCCGTGATCCTCGCAATCGCCGCACTCACGCTGCTGGGCTGGCTGTTTGCGGGCGCCGGTGTCGAGACGGCGATTCTCAATGCGGTCGCCGTGCTGGTGATCGCCTGCCCTTGCGCGCTCGGCCTCGCAACGCCGGCCGCGATCATGGCCGGCACCGGCGTCGCCGCGCGCCACGGCGTGCTGATCAAGGATGCGCAAGCGCTCGAGACTGCGCATCAGATCAATGTCGTTGCGTTCGACAAGACCGGCACGCTGACGGTCGGGCAACCGTCGGTGACGGCCTTCGAGACCGTCGATGGCGCCGATCGCGACGAGGCGTTGCATCTGGCTGCAGCGGTACAACGGCATAGCGACCATCCGTTGGCTCGCGCGGTGGTCAAGGCGTTCGAGGCGGAGCGCGGTTCGCGCGCGAAGGCCGCGATTCAGGCCGATTCGCCGGCATCCGGCGGTGCCCTTGCCACTGCTGCTGCCGCCTATGCCGTTGCGAGCCTCGGCGCGGAAGCGGACGCGGGTGCCGACGCCCACGCCGGCACCGCTCATGCCGCGCTCGCGGAGGCCACGGCATCCGTGAGCGCACTTCCCGCGCGCGCGGTCCCCGGCCGTGGCGTCGAAGCCGATATCGACGGACGCACGATCGCGATCGGCAGCGGCCGCTGGCTCGCGGAACTCGATATCGCGCTGCCCGAGCGTCTCGCGTTGCGCGCGCAACAGCTCGAACACGCGGGCAACACGGTGTCGTGGCTGATCGCTCGTCCAATCGCCAGCGGCAGCGCAGGCGCTCATGACGGAGCAGGTACGATCCCCGGCTCCGCGACGTCCGCCGTGCTCGCGCTGATCGCCTTCGGCGACGCCGTGAAACCGACCGCGCGGGCAGCGATCGAGCGCCTCAGGCAGATGGGCATCAAGAGCGTGCTCGTCACCGGCGACAACCGCGGCAGCGCGGCGAGCGTCGCGGCCGCGCTCGGCATCGACGAGTTTCATGCGCAGGTGCTGCCCGCCGACAAGGCGCGCGTGATTCACGATCTGAAGATTCGCAGCGCGGGCGTCGTCGCGATGGCCGGCGACGGCATCAACGACGCGCCCGCGCTCGCCGCCGCCGACATCGGCATCGCGATGGCGACCGGCACCGACGTCGCGATGCATGCGGCGGGCATTACGCTGATGCGCGGCGACCCCGCGCTCGTCGCCGACGCGATCGATATCTCGCGCCGCACCTGGCGCAAGATCCGGCAGAACCTGTTCTGGGCGTTCGTGTACAACCTGATCGGCATTCCGCTCGCCGCGTTCGGCTTGCTCAATCCGATGCTCGCGGGCGCGGCCATGGCCTTCTCGAGCGTCAGCGTGGTGACGAACGCGCTGCTGCTGCGCCGCTGGAACGCGCGGCGCGGCTGAACGGGCCACCGGGCCGGCGCTGCGCGGCCCGGCCTGTCATTACATCCTGCTTTCGAAAGACTAAAGAAATCCGTCTGCGCTGCCGTTAACCCCTGACAGGTCGCGAGAAGTTCAATCGTCGGACAATCCGCCCGCGACACGAAACTGCGCATGCAGTCCCGTCCCCGTTACCGCCAGCACTGACATGGAATTCCCTTCTTTGCGCCGCGCCAGCGTCGGCGCCAGGCTCGCCATGCTGTCGTGCGCACTGGTGGCGTCGATCTTCGCGGCTTTCACATGGGCCGTGACGCGCTCGGCCGGCGAGCAGATCAACGAACAGGTGCTCACCCGCATCGCCGAAAAAGACCGCTCGATCGCCGACACGATTTCGCTGTTCGACAAGGCGCTTGGCGCTGAAGTCGGCCGCTCGATGTCGTTGTTCGAACACTTCATGCCGTCGGACTTCGCGCTCGACGAAACGCAGAAGGTGGATATCAACGGCGTCGCCACGCCCGTCTTCAAGGCCGGTGACAAGGCGCTCAATCTGGACTTCTCGATTCCCGACGACTTCCTCGCACGCAGCGGCGCCATTGCTACCGTATTCGCGCGCACCGGCAACGACTTCGTGCGCGTGACGACGTCGCTGAAAAAGCAGGACGGCTCGCGCGCGATCGGCACGCTGCTCGACCGCAAAGGCCCCGCCTACGCGCCGATTCTCGCGGGCAAGACCTACACGGGGCTCGCCGCGCTGTTCGGCAAGCGCTATATCACGCAGTACAAGCCGATCCTCGATGCGAACGGCCGCGTGATCGGCGCGCTGTTTGTCGGTGTCGACGTCGATGCGCAGATCGATTCGATCGAAGACGGCATCCGCAAACTGAAGATCGGCGACAACGGCTACTACTTCGTGATCGACGCGTCCCATGGCGCAGATCGCGGCAAGCTCATCGTCCATCCGACCGCGGCCGGCCAGAAAGCCGACGACAACAACGCGCCGTATCGTCAGATGCTCGACGAGAAGGAAGGGCGAATCGCGTATACGTCACAGGACGCGGCGCTCGGCGAAACGAGCGCGTCCGGCAAATACGCATCGTTCATTACCGTGCCCGAATGGCAGTGGCTGCTCGGCGGCATTGCGAAACGCGACGAAGTGATGGCGGAGGTCAACGCGACGCGCGACCGCTTCCTGCTGATCGGTTTCGTTCTCGTCGCGGTGTTCGTGGCGATCTTCCTGATCGTCGTGCGCCGCCTCGTGAGCCGTCCGCTCGAAGAAGCGGCAAAGGCCTCCGAACGTTTCGCGGCCGGCGACCTCAGTGTGCGCGTGGGCGACGCGAGCCGCGGCCGCCATGATGAAATCGGCCGTCTCATGCACGCGATCGACGGTATCGGCGAAGGGCTCGCGCGCATCGTGACGCAGGTGCGCGGCGCGTCGTCAGACATCACCGACGGCACCGCGCGAATCGCCGCCGGCAGCGGCGATATCGCGGCACGCGTCGCGACGCAGGCGAGCAGCCTCGAAGAAACCGCGGCGAGCATGGAACAGTTGACGTCGACGGTGCAGCAGAACGCGGGACATGCGGCGCAGGCCAATACGCTCGTCACGAACGCGTCGGCCGCGGCGGTGGACGGCGGCCGCGCGGTCGAGCGCGTCGTGTCGACGATGGGCGAGATCAGCCAGTCTTCGAAGAAGATCGCCGATATCACGTCCGTGATCGAAGGGATCGCGTTCCAGACCAACATCCTTGCGCTGAACGCGGCCGTCGAAGCGGCGCGCGCCGGCGAGCACGGCAAGGGTTTCGCGGTCGTCGCCTCGGAAGTGCGCGCGCTCGCGCAGCGCAGCGCCGCCGCAGCGAAGGAAATCGAAGCGCTGATCGCCGAATCGACGGCGCAGGTCGATAACGGTTACCGGATCGCGGAGGAGGCAAGCGTGACGATGCGCGGCATCGTCGATCGCGTCGGCCAGGTGCAGACGATCATCGGCGAAATCAGTGTCGCGTCGCGCGAGCAGTCGGGCGGCATCGAGCAGGTCAATCTCGCCGTTACGCAGATCGGCGAGGCGACGCAGCAGAACGCGACGCTCGTCGTCGAAGCGGAACGCGCGGCTGCGGAATTGCGTGAGCAGGCGGACCATTTGAGCAATGCGGTCAGCGTGTTCAAGGTCAGTGGAGCCGGGCGGAACTGAGGTAGCCCGGCATCAGGCCGTCGGCCGGAACATCTCGAACATTGTGCCGATCTCCGCGTAATCGGCGCGATATCCGGCGCGCATCACCGGATGCGCGGCCATCGTATCGAACCGGCCATCCTTCAGATACTGGTTCCGGATATGCACGCCGACCACTTGCCCGATCGCGAGGTAGTTGTCGATCGGCTTGCCGTCGAGCGAATGCAGCCGCACGACCTGCAGCAGTTTGCATTCGAGTGCGGCAGGCGATTCGCCAACGTGCGGCACCGATACATTGCGTCCCGGCACCGGCGTCAAGCCCGCGAGTTCGAATTCGTCGACTTCCGGCGGCACCGGCGCCGAAGTCTGGTTCATCTGCGCGGCGAGTGCTTTCGACGTCATGTTCCAGACGAACTCGCCCGTCTCTTCGATATTGCGGATGCTGTCCTTATACGACTCGCTGCAAAAACCGATCATCGGTGGAAACGTAGCAAACGCGCCGAAGAAGCTGTATGGAGCGAGATTGAGCCGGCCGTTTGCGGCGCGCGTCGAAATCCAGCCGATTACGCGCGGCGCGACGATCGCCTTGAACGGATCGTGCGGCAAGCCGTGGCCGACGAGCGGATCGTAGAAGTGAACATCGTTCATGTGGCGTTGCCTGATTCCCGGTGTGAGTTCGGTGCTTCGGACGAAGACGAAGTGTCCAGCATAGCGCACACGCGATGCACGTTGCCTGTAAACGAAACCGGCCTGCCGCATGATGCGCGGCAGGCCGGTTCAACCTCGCATGCGGCGGCAAGCGCCGCTGCACTCACAGCCGTTTCATATCGCACCCATTAACCGTGGTGATCGTGGTCATGGTCGTGACCGTGCAAGTCGCGATGACGATACGGATCGTGTGCGTGCGGATGGCGGTGCATCCATTCATCGTGCGACCAGTAGCGGTGGCCGTCCCAATAGCGGCCGTCGCCCTGCCAGCCGATGTTGATCGACAGGCCAACCGGCATCATGTGCGGTTCGCCATAAACCACCGTTTGCGCAAATGCGCCGGTTGCGCCGAGCAAAGCGCCGCCCGCGAGCAGCGTGGCAATCAGGGTGCGCGACGTCTTGTTCAAGGCTTTCATGTTCGTTCTCCCGTTCAGAGTTGTTGCTGGCGCGGGCCGCGGATGCGAGTGCGTCCGGCTTTGGCGCCGCGCTTGAGACCCACTTTAACGGTGGCGCCGATTTATAGACGTGAGCACTTGTAAGCGCGCATTTCACAAAACGGCAGACCATACGTCCCCGTTATGGGCGAATCGCCTGTCATTTCGGGACGAGGCTTGCGGCTGCACTGACGGAGTGCTTGCTTCCGATGTCAGCGACCGTTACATCCCTTTCGGCGAAGAAAGCGCGAGAAAGCCGATTCGAAGGCAGCAATCTGACGACAGCGCAGTTTGCCGACATATCTGCACAGGGCCGGAAAAGCAAAAGCCCGGACTGAACCGGGCTTTCGTTACTACGCTTTGACGACTTCGCGCGGATTACGCGAGTGGGCGATACAACTTGCGCCCGGACTAGTCGGTGAGACGGATGCCGAACAGCGTGGCTTGCGCACGGCGCAGGCGCTCCGCTTCACGTCGACGCGCTTCGAACGAGTAATCCGAATCGAGCGGCAGGTGCGGCGACGCAAAGAGGTCGCTGACCTTTTGGTACAGAGCAAAAAGAAAGTTCATGGCGACTCCCGGCTGTTGGTTGGTTGGGGTTTTCCCTTAGGACCGAGTATAGGGGTTTTCCCTAGATCGCGTCTAGTGCATCGCACAATTTTTTTGTAAATGCCGCGCAGCCGGGCGTCGTAGCGGTTTGTGCGTTGCATCATTACAACGGACGTGCGTGCCGACGGGCCGTCTATGCGCCGCCCGCACCGCTTCGGAATTAGCGCGGATGCGTCGTTGCCGTTGCGGCTGCGGACTTGTGTTTGCGCGCATGCGCGGTCTTCGCCGGCGAATGGGGCTCGGCGGGCTGACGCGCCGCGGCCGCTGCTGGTGCGTCCGGATTGGCTGGTGCATTGCCCGTGTTTCCTGCGTTGCCGATGGCCGCAGCCGGCGTCACGGACGACGATTCGGTCTGCAGCAGCGTCGCGAAAGTCGCCTGCTGGCCGAGCAGCGTCTGTTCGATGCGTTGCTGACGAACCGTCGTGTCATGCGCGAGGCGCACGAGCAACAGCATCTGCGCAACGCCGATCGCCACCGTCACGAGCAGCACGCCGACGACGATCGACAGCATCCGCTTCATCCGGCGCGAATGGTCAGCGGCCGCGCGACGCTGGTCGGCAATCACGCCGTACAGCGCATCGACGGTATCGGCGAATGCGGCCGCGCGTGCGTGGTCGAGTTCGGGCGTGGCGCGCGAGGGCGCGGGTTGCGCAGCGGCGCCGATGCCTGCAACGCCCGATGCGCCGAACAGCGTGCGAGGCGCCGAAGACGCGTACGGTTGCCGCGGCGGCTGTGCCGCGCGCGTGGCGTCGGCGGCCGGTCCGGTGGTGGATCCGGTGGATCCGGTGGCGTCGGTTGGAGGCAAGGCGTTGGCGCCACGCGACGCGGCAGGCGTCTTCGTTTCAGTATCAAGCGCAGCCGCATTGCGTGCGGCGGACGCCGCCGCCGCCGGCAGTGCATCGGACGAGACCGCACCCGCCGACGTACTCGGCTGCGCACTTGACTGCGCACTTGACTGCGCACTCGACTGCTCACTTGACAGCATACTCGGCCGTATGACCGGCGAAGACGCGACCGCGGACGTTTCGCGCGCGCCGCCCCCGTCATTTTCACTTTTCGCCTTCGCTCGCGCCGTGCCGGCAGGCGCGGCAGTCGCGTCAGCTGGGTTGCCCGGTTCGCCTGCAGGCCCGGTTCCTACACGCGCTTCCAGCGGCGGCGCGTTCGTTTCGTCCGCGCCGCGTGCCGCTTCGCGTCCCGTATCCCGCACTGCATCCTGCGCATGTGCCGCGGCGCGCGCACTCCGGCGCACTGCCTTCGTCTCCACCGGCGCCTCGACAACTGCCGCATCGCCGCCGTCCGCAGCCGCCGCCTCGACCGCGGCCAGCACCTCGTCGGGCAATTCGAACCCGGTCAGCGTCCCTTGCCGCACGTCGATGTTCATCGCCTCCAACGCCGCGCGCGTGGGATCGTCGGGGAACAGGTCAAGCGTGCCGTCGTCGGCGGGCACGTCGCTGAGTTCAGCGAGGCGCTGCGCCGAACGCGCGGCGCGTGCAAGCTTGTTTTCGGTTTCGGTCGAGACGGTGGAGGGAGCGGACGGGGTACGCGGCGCTTTCGAGCCGGAACGGGCGGGGCGGGAGGTCGTAGGTGCTGCGGGATCGGCCATGTTGTGTTCCAAAGTGTCCCCGGGAGAATCGGGTCGAGCGCCGATATTATGGACGACAAGCCGCAGCGATTCGATCCCGCCGTTGCGGGTCGCCCGGTCACACGTTGTACAAAAGAGTCATTCCCGCGCGGTTCGCGCGTCGCTTGAGCGTCGCTTGCGCATCGATTCGCGACGGCCGGTCACGAAGCGCTCGCCGCGCGCGGCGGCACGGCGTGCGGGCTCGCGACCGGCGCTTGCTCGAAATTCCCGCTCGACGTTCCACTCGAATGGCCACCGTCCGGCTGCGCATCGGGCTTCGCTTCGAGAACGAGCCGCACGCGCAGCGGCTGGCGCATATCCGCGGGTGGCGACACGCCGATTGCATGCGCCATCAGCACCGCGCGCAGGTCGTCGTCGGCTTGCGCGTCGCCGAGCGAATCGAATGCGACGCGCGTCACCGAACCGTCGTTGCCGATCCATGCGCGCACGGTGATCATCGCCGGCACCGTATCGGCCGGCGCGTGCTGCATCCGGTCCTCGAGAAACGCATGCAGTTCGTTCGCCGTATCGTCGTACGCCTCGAGCGATCGCTGGAATTGCTCGCCGACGACCAATGCATACGATATCCACGCTTGCGGCACTTCCGTGGTTTGCGCCGCCGCGTCTTGCGCATAACCTGCCATCGAACACGCAATCGCACATGTGCCGATTGCGTATGCGATTGTGTGTCTGATTGCGCGCTTCACTGTGCGCGTCATCCCCGACTTCATTGCCCACTTCATTCCGCGCTGCGGCGCGCGGCGTTCAATATCGTTCGTCATCGGATCTATCTCGCCCTTCACGCCGGATCGAACGGCAAATAAACGCGCGCGGTGCCGCGCTGAATCAGCAGCGCGGCATTGTCGTGCAACTGACGCAACTCGCCGGCGAGCTGATCGAGCGATGCGACAGGCGTGCCGTTCACGGACAGCACGATGTCGCCCGGCTTCAGTCCGATACGCGTTGCACGCCCGGCCACCTGCTCGATCAGCAAGCCATGGTCGAGCCCGAGCCGCTGCTGTTCCGCGATCGACAGCGGCCGCATCACAATGCCGAGTCGTGTCGACGGAGCAGCGGATGCGTTTGTCGCCGCGCCGCCGTTACTGTCGAGTTCGCCGACCGCGACGGTCATATGCGTTGCCTGGCCCGCGCGCCACACGAGCAGGTCGGCTTTCTGTCCGGGACGGATCTTCGCGACGGCGGTCAGAAGATCGACGGAATCGTCGACGTCGTGACCGTCGACCGCCAGCACGACATCGCCGGCCTGCAGGCCAGCCCGCGCGGCCGGGCCACGCGGGTCGACGACGCTGATCAGCGCGCCGTCGGGCTTTTCGAGTCCGAACGAACGCGCGAGCGCCTGGCTGACTTCCTGCAGGTTGACCCCGAGCCAGCCGCGGCTCACATGACCGGTCTTCAGCAATTGATCTTTGACGTCGAGCGCGACGTCGATCGGAATCGCGAACGACAGGCCCTGATAACCGCCCGTCTTCGAGAAAATCATCGAATTGATCGCCACGACGCGGCCGCGCAAGTCGAACAGCGGTCCGCCCGAGTTGCCGGGATTGATCGGCACATCGGTCTGAATGAACGGCACATACGCTTCGCCGGGCAGCGAGCGCGATTTCGCGCTGACGATGCCCGACGTCACCGTGTTCGCAAAACCGTATGGCGAGCCGATCGCCATCACCCAGTCGCCGACTTCGACGCGACGCGGATTGCCGGTCACGACGACGGGCAGATCGTCGGCGTCGATCCTGATCAGAGCGACATCGGAGAGCGCATCGGTGCCAACCACTTTGCCCTTGAATTCGCGCTTGTCGGTTAGTTTCACGTCGACGACGCTCGCATCGCCGACCACGTGCCGATTGGTCAGAATGTAGCCATCCGCGCTGACGATAAAACCGGAGCCGAGACTGACTTCTTCGCGATTGCCAATCACGCGGCGCGCAAGAAACGGCGCGAGCGGATTGCCGGGCGCGATGCCCGGCGGCAGTTGCACACCCATCTGCGTGACTTCGTGCGTCACGCTGATATTCACGACCGCCGACCCGTAACGCTTCGCGAGCGACGCGAAGTTCGGCCACACAATCTGCGCGGAACCCGCGCCCGAATTCGAGCCTGAAGCCGGACCCGAGCCCGGTTCGGCGGACGGCGATGCAGCGGCCGCGACCGTCTGGGCCGCTGCATCGTCGGTCATGGCGGCACGCGCCGCGCTCGCCGCCGGGCCCGCGCCAATCGATGCGAGCGCAACGAAGATCGTCGCTCGCGCTGCGTTGCGCGTTCTACGCCGTTCACCATGTCGTTTTGCGGCTGTCATAAATTCGTTCGCATTCTCGAAAACCACCTCGGCGCAGCGCAGCTTCTTCACGACGGCATCATTTGACCGGCGCAGGCGCAGGCGCCGCGGGCCGCTGCGGCGTCGCCGATTTGCCCCACGCATTGCCGAAGCGAATGCTCTCGGCCGAATAGTTGAAAGTGCCGACCTGGTTCGATGGCGACTTCGCCAGCGCTTCGGCGGCATTCACACCGCTAGCCGCGGCACTCGGCGTCGGCGCGAGCTGCTGGCTCAAGCAATCGTACGAAAGCGCCTGCACCCCGTTCATTTCCGCGTTCACGCACACGCGCTTACCGTCGTCGGGCGCCGCGGACTGCGTCGAGCTCGCGCCGTGGGCCGCGTCGGCAGGCACGTTTTGCGCCCATGCCATGCCGCACATCGCGCACGTCGCATAGATCGATACGGCGCCTGCAACCGGAATCGACAACATCACTGGCCGCCGAACAACACGTTTATGCAGCTTCATCACAAGCTCCTCTCATGATGTCCCCGTGTCGGCGCGCTACACGTCGACCGGCGCTCGCCCGGCCGCGGTAAAGCGCTGGAACTCCTTCACATCGGCCCGTTTCATCCAGGGCGGCGGAGTCTCGAGGAAGGAGGTGTCGCGACGCACCGTTTCATAATGGATCAACTGCTTCGATGTCGGAAACGGTGTCTCGCGCGGTGCGTTGTACATCATCTTGAAGAGCCGCGCCTGCGGACCACGATGCGTCCATAGGTCGCCGACATCGCGCACCGTCGCATCGAAGCAGAAGCGCACCCAGACCGGCCTGCCGCCCATTGCGCCTGCGCGCATGAATTGGGCCAGCGTCAGCAGCACATAAGGCAAGTCATGTTGTTCGATCGACGGATACGACCAGAGGTTCATCACATCGGCGTAACCGACGAGATAGATGAAACGCCGCACAGTCATCGATGGCGCCGCACGGCGCATGACCTGGAAATGACGCTGCCAGTTCTCGATAAATACGCCGCGCTGCTCGCGCTCGAGCACGGCATCGCGCTTGTGGCGCAAGCTCGGCGCTTCGGGCTGATACCACAGCGTCGATAGCGCGCAGCGCTCCTCGTCGCGCGCTATCAGATGGCGAAAGCGCCGGCCCTCGCCGCCGTCGGCAAGCAGCCTCAGTTCGCCGAAGCAAACGGGGCAATGCAGGTTCGCGTTGCCGTCGGCGCCGTAGTGCGCACCGACGACATGAAAACCGTGGCCGCCGACATTGACCTCGTCGAGTAGCCGCGCGGTTTCCGATGAAGTCTGGGTGCTCACTCGCATCGCCCCTTGCGCGCCGGTCAGTGAACCGCGGCCAGCGCTTTTTTCAGCGCGTCTTCGTCGATCGGTGCAGCCGTCGGACCGGCCAGCTTCGCCATATACGCCTGCGCATTCTGCGCCTCGCGTTGCTGACGCAGTTGCGCGCGCAACTGCTGTTTCACGTCGGCGAGCGGACGCACGCTTTGCGCACGCGTGTCGGTCAGCTTGATCACATGAAACCCCGACGACGTTTGCAGCGGACCGGCGATGTCGCCCGCCTTCATGCCTTCGACCGCCTTGCGGATTTCGGGCATCAGCAGGCCGTCGGGCACGAAACCCATATCGCCGCCGTTCGCTGCGCTTTGCGGCTCCTGCGAATTGGCCCTGGCGAGCGCCGCAAAATCGGCGCCTGCCGCGCGCGCCCCGCGCGCGAGATCGACAGCCTGCTTACGCGCCTTGTCGAGTGTTGCGGCATCGGCGTTGGCCGGCGTCGCGATATAGATCTGCGACAGGCGCACGGCGTGCGGCAACGTGAACAACTGAGGATTGCGGCTGTATGCCGCCTCGACGTCAGCGTCGGACGGGTAGTCGGCCGGCGGCGCTGAGACCGATGCGAGATAGCTGCGCAGGATCACGTCGCGCCGTGCTTCATCGATGAGCGCCGTAACTTGCGGCTGCTTGTCCCAGCCCTTCGCACGCGCTTCGGCGAGCACTGCCGTCATCGCGAGCTTTGCGCGCACGAGCTGATCGAGCTTCGCTGGGTCGGCCGCGAGACGCGTCCTGACATCGGGGCTCAACGCCTGCAGGAACTGCGTCATATCGGCTTGCGTGACGGTTACGTCTCCTGCGCGCGCAACCACGTCGTCCTTCGCATGCGCCGCGCACGACAACGCGAGCACTGCGCCACCCACCACCATCGCAACCTTCTTCACGTTCGCCTCCCACTGCTGAAAAAATTGTCCGGCTCCGATGCGCTTGCCCGATGCAACTGTTCATACGGTTGCGCATGCAACTATGCGGTATCGGCGACCGGTGTCGGATGCTTCACATCTCGGCGCCCACCGACAGCCGCACCACCACCGGCTGCTTCATCAGGCGCGGCGGGGGCGCGCCGACTGTCTGCGCGAGCAGAAGCGCGCGCAGGTCGGCTTCGGCCGCATCGTCGCCGATAGCGTCGAACCGAACCTGCTCGACCTGGCCTGTGCGATCGAGCCACACGCGCACTTTCAGCGTCGGCGGATCGAACGGCAGCGGTGCGCCATCGGCCGTCTTTTGCGACGGTGCGAGCATGCCGGCGTCGGTGTCGACCCAGTTGCTGAAGTAATCATTGAAGCGATGCGCGGTTTGCGTATCAGACGAAAGCGCTGTCTGCAGCGTTTCCGACACACGCTGAGCATAGGCAAGCCATGCTTGCGGCGCCTTCTCGATGCTGACGTGCTGCGCGCCCGTGCCAGCCCACACGCTATGCGTAAACGCCAGCAGCGCCGCGCCGAGCGCGCCCGCTACGCCGGGCTTGCCCGGCCTGTTCATTGCGCGTCGGCCTTCGACGTGTCCGTCGCGATGCTCGCGAGGCCGGCAACGGTGACGCCTGCGGCTCCTTCCGCCGCGGCCATCGCCGGCCGATTGCGCAGATGCAGCAGGAATTCGCGAATCAGGCGGTCCCACAGCTCGATCAGCGAACGCAGATTGCGATCGCTCACGCCGCCCGCCACCACCACGTCCATTTCGAGCACGAGGAACGGCGCCTGCTCCCAGAGTCGCGCAAAGCGCTTCGTGCGATTCCAGCTCGCGACGATCTCCGCGGGCAATTCGCCCTGCACCTGCAGCGCGCAGCTCAGCGTGAAGTCGAGGAACGCGCCTGCTTCGGCGGCCGCATTGCCGAAGCGCACCGCGAAGCCGACGCCCTGGCTCGCGCTCATCAACTGCACGACCCCATTCTGCTCGGCCGCCGTCACGCGGTAGCCCGCCGCCTTGAACACATCGGCCATCTGGTCGACGCTGACGGCTTCGATGAACATCTCGTCGTTCCCCTTCTTCAATGCTGCGTTTGCTGCGGTCGTCATATCGTGTCCTGTTGTTTCGATCGATCGTGTGAACGGTCTGATTACCTCTGCGGGTTACGTCGATCACCTGAGTCGAAGGCAGAATGCAATGCCCGACTGCGTATGGTGCGACGCCTTCGTGACTGTGTTATTTCGCCGCAGCCGCTGCGGACGCGGGTATTCCCGATGCCGCCATGGCAGGCACCGCAAGCGCGTTCGGATCGTATTTGCCCTCATACAACTGATCGCCGTACCGCTGCGCGATCTCGTCGTACTTCACGCGTGCGCTCTGCGCGAACGGCTGGCGCGTCTTCATGAAGGTGCCGAAGTCGACGTGCTCGTATGCATCGAGAATGTCGTGCCCAACCTGATAGAGCTGCACATTCTTCGCCCGGCAGGTCTGCAGTTGCGTGTCGCGCGTCTTCAGCTCGCTTTGGGCCTGCCTGCGCTGCGCGTCCTGCAGGTGCGATTCGGCAAGCAACGCGTCGTACCCGGCTTTGAGCTTCACCAGTTCCTGCGAATCCTTCGCATGGCTCGCACGCTCGGAAGCGAGCGAGCGCTCTGCCTGCTCCTGCGCGGCCGACTTGCCCTTCGCCGCATCGAGGTCGACCTGCGCGGCCTTCAGGTCGGCGAGCGCCTTGTCGCGCTGCTGCTCGGCCGAAGCCTTGTCCGCCTGCAATTGCGCCTGCGTGTCCTGCAATTGCCGCAATTGCTCGACCGTCGAACGTAGTTGCGCGCGCAACCGGTCTTCGATGCTGCCGCTTTGCGCATGTGCCGGCAACGACACACACAAACACAATAGCGCGGCACTGACACAGCCGCTTGCCGCGCTCAATAGACGTTTTCGCATGGTCGGCCTCAGAATCTCGCATTAAGCTCGAGCTGCAGCACGTCGATCAGCAGCGGCGGCCCATACACTTCGCGTGCGCTCAGATAACGCGCGGACAGCCACGCATCGCGCGCCACCGCATACTGCGCGCCGATCACATAGCCCTTCGCATTTGTGCCGCCGAGGTGGAAGTCCGAGTCGGTGAACGCATCGAGCACCGCATCGGGCTGCAGGTACTTGTAGGCAACCGAGAAGTTCCACTGCCCCTTCTCGACCGTGTCCGGCTCGCCGAGCGTGAACTTGAACATGAAGCCGTTGCCGCCGCTGCGATAATCGGACGCCGTCACATTCGAACTCGCCGTGTTGAAGTTGTTGACCGGCGGCGAGGCGGCGGTAAGCGCCTTGTTCGCATCGAACGCGAGGTTGCGCACGAACTCGCCGTCGAGCCGCACCTTGTAGCGGTCCATCAGCTTCGTATCCCATTCGAGCTTCGCGTCGAACAGACGATAGTTGTATGCAAGGCCGAACAGCTGCGGCTCAGGCGTGGTTCCCGGCGCGAGGTTCGGGTTCTGCACGATATTGCGCAGCGCGATCAGCGTATTGCCCTTCTGGAGGAAGGCCGGCGCATCGTCGTCGGTGCTGCAACTGGTCGCGCCGAGGAACAGCGCGCAAGGCGACGACAGCTCGCCGCGCGAGTTCTGGAAGTCGTAGTACGCGATTGCGCCCTTCAGGCGGTTCGTCTCGTTGATCTTCCATTCGGCGCCCAGCTGGCCCGCGAACAGCCACTTCGTATCGCTGCCCTCTTTCACCGGGCTGTTCGACGGGAAATTGTCGTCGCTGTACTGCACCGGGAACGCGCCGAGCGTGCCGAATAGCGTGATGTCCGCGGTCGTCGGCAGCGCATGACGGAAATTCGCGGCGAAGCCGTCGAACTCGAGGTCCGGATCGAACAGCAGGTCCGACGAGAAGAACGGATTGTCGAAGCGGCCGCCGACGAGGTTCAACCATGGTGTCGGCGCGTAACTGACGTACGCCTTGTTCAGCCAGATGTTCTTCTTGTCGAAACCGCCGCCGAGCAGCTGCGTGGTCGAGACCGGATCGTTGTCGTTACCCGACGCGAGCTGAATGCCGGCGCTCAGGCCTTGCGCAACCTGTGCAGTGACGCCGAGTCGTGCGCGGACGCTGAACAGGTTCGAACGGTTCGTCGTCGTGTTGATCGACGGCGGAGCGCCCTCGCCCGGGGTGTTGCCCGTAAAGTCGAAGCCGCCCATGCGGTTGATCGCGCCGAAGTCGGTCACGCCTGTCACATTGCGCGGCGAGTAGAAGTCGAACTGATCGCGCAGGCGCAGATCGCCGTCGATCTTGATGCGCGAGACCCAGTCCGGGAACGTGTTCGGCTGCGCCCAGTTCTCCGCCTTCGCCTGCGCGACCACCTCTTGCTTCACCTGGTCGCGAATCTGATCGCGCACGACTTGCGGCACGTACGGCACCGCGACGTCGCCCGGCTCCGTCGGCGCATTCGCGACGACCGGCACCGGCGGACGCGCGGCAGCCGCTTTAGCCTGCGCGGTTTCGGCCTGCGCCTGCGAGATCAGGTCGTTGGCATTCTGCTGCGTGAGCACACCGCGCTTGACGAGCAGGTTGATCAGGTTGATCACCGTGCTTTCGGTCGGCGCAGCTGCGCCGCTTGCCGCCACGCTTGCTGCCCGGCTTGCTGCCTTGTTCGCTGCCTGCGTTTCGAGCGATTGCGCATGCACGCCCGCGGTCAACGACATCCCCAGTGCCGCCAGCACCGCGCAACTGATTCGCGTGCGGCGGATCGTTTCCCCCCCGCCGTACCGCCCGCCACCCCGTAACACCATCTTTTGAATCATTCTGATTCTCCGCATAACTGCTGATTTTTCCGCTGGCCCCGCACGGCTACCGAATCGCCCCCGCGATTCGCGTCAGCCCGGCTGATGCCCCTGTAAGTTGAGCCGCACCGGGTATTGCCATGTCGGCGGCGGCGGTTCGTCGAGCTTGCCGAGCACCTGCAGCGCGCTGACGACGGCGTCGTCGAGCTTCGGGTCGCCGGTCGACTGGCCGATCGTCACCTTGACGATGCGTCCCGACGGCTCGAGCCACAGATTCACGCCGACCGAAAAGCGCATGCCTTCTCCTGTTTCCTGCACGCTCCGGTTGCGCTCGACGGCCTGCTGCAGCGCATACACGAGGTACTGCGAGTACGTCGCGTTGCCGAAACCGCCGGTGCCGGTGCCGCTGCCGGCCATGCCGGAACCGTCGCCCGCCGCTATCGCGAAGTTGTCCGTGCCGGCTTGCGCGGGTGCGTTCATCGTCATCTGCTTCGGCGCGTTGTCCGTCGGCTTCGGTGCTTCCGCAGGCTTGGGCGTCGCGGTCGGCTTCGGCGCCTGCGTCTGCACCTCCGGCTGCCTCTCGGGCGGCGGCTTTACCTTCGGCGGCGGGGGCGGCGGTGGCGGCGGCACGGGAATCACCGTCGTCACACGCGGCGCTTCAGCGCGCTTCACGCCGGCCGTATCGTTCGCAAAGCGCCACACGGCAAACCCGACGCCCGCCAGCACGATCACGTAGATGGCCGGCTTCACGAAGCGCTTGAGGCCTTTCTTCTCGTCGTCGGGATCGCCGCCGTGGCCGCCCTCGTAGGTCATTTCCATGAGCGGAGCCTCCGGCTGCCCGCGTGTTCGCCGCATTGCATTCGACGGCTGCTGATGCTGCGCGCGCGTGTCATGATTTCTGCTTGCCTGTCACGAGACCCACTTGCGTCAGATCGAGCCGGCGCAACAGATCGAGCACATCCATCACCTTCTGGTACGCGACAGCGGAATCGCCCTTCAGCACGATCGGCGCATCGGGCGTCGTCGCCTTGATCGTGCGCAGCCGGTTTTCGAGTTCGTCCATCGTCACCGGGTACGCGTCGAGGAAAATCTGCCCCGAGTCGGAAACGGTGATCGCCTTCGTCTGGGGCTTCGCGAGACTTGCCGACGAACTCGCCTTCGGCAGATCGACCTTGATCCCCTGCACCGACGCGGTGGTCATGATGATGAAGATGATCAGCAGCACGTACGCGAGGTCCAGCATCGGCGTGATGTTGATGTCGTCGTACGGCTTGTCGTCGTCCTGAACTTGCATGGCGTTACGCCCTCCGTTGTTGCGTGCTGCGGCGCGTGTCGTGTTTCGTCATCGGTTCGCCCGCGCTCGTGCCTAGTCCGCGGCGATCGCGTGGTCCGCGCTGCGATGCGCTTCCGCGAGACGCGTGACGAACTCGTCGACGAACACCTGCATGTTCGCGGTCACGTTCTTGTTGCGAATGAGCAGGTAGTTGTAGCCAAACAACGCGGGAATCGCGACGAAAAGACCGGTCACCGTTGCGAGCAGCGCGGCTGCGATACCCGGCGCGATCGCGTTGACGTTGACGTCGCCGGCGGCGGCAATCGCGGCGAACGTGATCATCACGCCGACCACCGTGCCGAGCAGGCCGAGAAACGGGCCACCCGAAATCGCGATGGTCAGCAGAACCATCGACTTCGAGAGGCGCTGGTTCTCGCGTACGAGCGTCGCATCCATCGTTGCGCGAATCGCTTCGATCGACTCGCTCGTGATCACGGTGCGGCCGTTTTCGTCGACGCGGCTATGGATTTCCGACACGCCCGCCCGATAGAGCCGGTATAGCGACGAGTGGCGCAGACGCTTGCCGTCCGCCGAGCGCTCGTCGGTATGCGCGAGGCCAACCAGATGACGCCCCGCCACCTCGCGAAAGCGCTTCACGAAGAATGCGTTCGCCTTGTCGACGGTGCCGACATACTTCGCCTTGTTCCACATCACGACCCACGACGTGAACGCCATCGCAAGCAGGATCGCGATGACCACCCACGCATCGACGGTGACGGACTTCACGATCACGCCGAAGTAGCCGAAGCCGAAGCCCGACTGCTTTTCGTCGGCGCCGTAGCCGACCAGCTTCGATTCCGAGCCCTGGATCATTGCGTCGATGCCGATCAGCGTGGCCGAACGCGCGACCTTCGACAGGCGCAGTTCGTCGATCTCGCCGACATAGCCGCTGCCGGCGCCGCCGGCGACATCGCCGCCGATCGCGGCCGGCACGTTCAGCGCGGGCAGCGCGGCCGCGACCTGCGCGGCCTGATGACCGCCCACGTAGAGCGTGAGGTTCGTGCCGTCGGCGGTCACCGCGATATGCGTCCACTGGCCCGCGGCGATCGGAGCGGTGGCGGGCGTGCGAGCCGGTGTCGCGCCGCCGTCCACTTCGGCGAACGGCACGCCGTTGTCGAGACCGATCAGCACGCCGTTCGCACCGTCACGGCGTGCGAACAGCAGCGTTTGCGGCGCGAGCGCGGCGGGCTTC
Organism: Paraburkholderia sp. SARCC-3016; assembly: GCF_031119615.1. Lineage (NCBI taxonomy): Bacteria > Pseudomonadati > Pseudomonadota > Betaproteobacteria > Burkholderiales > Burkholderiaceae > Paraburkholderia > Paraburkholderia sp. SARCC-3016. The sequence continues at coordinate 62,387 of NZ_JAVHZD010000013.1, forward strand.
ACCCATGCGCTGAACGTGAACTTGCCGCCGGCCGGAATCGCCAGCGACGGGCTCGCCGCGAGATTCACCGGCGTCTTGCCGTCGAACTGCGCGGCCTTGCCGACGATGCCGTCTTCGACGATGCGGGCCGGCGCGTTCTGCGCGTTGTTCGCGTATGCGGTCAGATCCTTCGTCGGCGTGCCCGATGCACCGTTGAAGTGATAAACGAGCGTGTAATCGGGGTCGAACGTCTCGGCCGGCTTCGCGCCGTCCGGCGCCTTCTTGTTGCCGTAGTACATCCAGATGTTTTCGGTCGCGCCGGCGGGAAACTGCGGCACGTCGACCCACACGAGCGCGACGCCCAGCACCGGGTCGTATTGCTCGATGTGATAGTTGAGCGGCGTCTTGTCGTCGGCGGCGACGAAGCGAATGTCGGCGCCGCTGTCCTGCAAGCCGTCGAACTGGAAGTTGCCCGAATGCAGACGGATCAGAAGCGGCACACGTCCGGCCGATTCCGCGATATTGCCGCCCTTCGGCGTCGTGTCGATCGCGATCGATTTGCGGAACGACCAGTCGTTCTGCCACCACGCATTCGCGACCCCCGGCAGCCACATGAAGACCACCGTCAGTAATACCAGCCAAGCTCGCTTCACAGTCAAATCCCCCGATAAACCGGCCGGACCGCGGCCGGCCCAACACATTTAAAGAAACCGGTCAGGTTAGAAACTCGCGCGCACATAGAAGTCGAAGTGCGGGCTATACGCTTTCGTGAACGTCGCGGACTTCATCGGGAACGCCATTTCGAGGTCGGCGCTCGCGTACTTGAGCAACTGCAGGCGCGTACCGATGCCGACCGACAGCATGTTGAAAGACGATTCCTGCTCCGGAAGCGGGCTCAACAACCACAGATGCGCGGAATCGACGAACGCATGGAAACGCCATTCGTTCACGATCGATCCGTTGAAATACTTCGCAACCGACGGGCTGCGCAGTTCGAGCGAACCGATCACGCCGCTGTCCGCCGTGTCTTCCGCGGACAGGTAGCCGCGCACGGTGTTGATGCCGCCTGCCGCGAACTGCTCGCTCGAGACGAGCGGCGAGTTCGCGATCTGGCCCATGACATGTGCATTCAGCTGCATGTCGCGCGGCAGGTTCTGCGTGTGATTGACATCGAACTTGCCGTAGATGAAATCGGCTGTCGCATCGAAGCGCTTGTTGTCGAAGTCGTTTGCGTCGCTGCTTGCGCCGCGCAGATTGGTGATCACCGCAACCGAGAATGCGGTCTGCGAATTCTTCAGGTTCAGCTGGCCGTTGTAGGCGAGCGTTACCGGCACGTACGTAATCGGCGCTTGTGACGACGTACCCGCGAAGATGTCGTTTTCGTCGAAGTGCTTATGGTCGATTTCGATGGTCGCCGATTGCGAATACCGGTCGGTCGACGGCAAGGCATAGATGGCCTGCAGGCCGAACGACGTTCCCTTGCCGAGCACCGTCGTGTTGCCGAGCGACGCAACGTTGCTGTCCGAGTGATAGGCCGTTGCGAGCAGGCTCCAGTGCGTGCCCTGCAGCGGCGCGAGATAGGAGAACGTGTAGACCTTCGCGTCCTGCGGGTGCTGAGGCGCGAGCAGGAAGCTGCCCGAAATCACGTGGCCGAGCTGCCACAGGTTCGAGTAACTCAGCGCGGCAACCGTGCGCAGTTCCGACGTATCGGGACTGTGGTCGTTATTCAATTCGATACTGCCGTGCAGCGGATTGTGATCGTCAACCTTCAGGTCGACATCGACCGTTTGCGGCAATGTGCCGGCTTTCAGCACCGGAATCACCTGACGGTCTTGCGACTTGTTGAGGTCGGTCAGCTCCTGCTGCGCGGCGTTGAAATCGGGCACCGTGCCTTCCGCGAGCGCCGGTACCGAATCGCGAATCTCCTGCGGCGAGTTGTACTTCGCACCCTCGACGCGCAAGCGTCCGACTTTCGCTTCCACGACCTGCAGCAGAATCACGCCGCCTTTCACCTGCTGCGCAGGCAATTCGACGACCACCGACTGGTATCCGTTGTCCTGATAGACCTTTTGCAGCGCGTCGCGCGCCGCGTTGACGTCGGCGAGCGTCTTGCCCGGCCCTTCGAACGGATAGACCGCCTTCTCGATCTCGATGGACGGCAGTGTCGTATTGCCTCGCACGATGAACTCGTTGACGTCGAAAGTCTGCGGCGGACTCGCCGCTGCTGGGGTTGTGTGCGTCGTTGCCGACGTGTTTGCCGCGGCTGTTGCCTGTTTCGTTGTCGATGCCTGCGTGTCTGTTTGCGTTTGTGCGTGCGCGAGCGGCGCAAGCGTCATTCCGCTTACGAGCAGTGCACCCGCCAGGCACTGCCCGATCCGGTTATGCGATTCCCCGTCTACTACCGGCGTCATGCGCCACCCCTTGATTGCTTGAAATTCTCAGCGTTGTTGGTCCGCTCGCAGCACTTCACTTCGCTCGCGTTATACGTGTTTCAGGTCAATTTCATGACATCGGCTGAGTATTCCTAAGTAGTTAGCTGATCTCTCTCTTGCCACAGATGTTTGCCTGCGCACTACCTGTTCGATCGACGCAGACGACTTTCGTATTCGCGAATACTCGATCGCGTTTAATGCGAGCCACACCAGCAAATCGCATTTGCGATATGCACCGCCCCACCCGCGTCATCCACACTACGCACTACGCATTTCGCATGCGGTCCACTCAAGCCGCATTCGAATCGACGCATCTATTTGCATAGACGGAACGAACCGCAAGAAACCGCATTTTCTGTTTGAACAACCCGACGGGTCGAATACGCGAACCAACTGAGTTGCGCTGCCTGTCGCCGCCGCTGCGCACGCGGCGACCAGCAAGCTTATGGACGGGACGGCAGTAATCGAAGGCTCATTGCGTCTCTGTCTATCCAGACGCACTGGAACTCGCAAACCCGCATTCTTCTCGTCGCAGCGCGCCGACGCGGCAACGTAGCCGCGACCATTCGGCGCGATCCGCGTAGCCATACTGCACCGTCGATGTTGCGAGACCGTTACCGGTCGACTGCTGCCTCCGAACCCTGCGCAGCGTCAGGTGCCTCTTCGTCTTCTTCACGCGGTCTTTGCTGCCAGAAGCCGCCGCGCATCGTGGTGATCGACGGCATCTGCGCCCACTGGCGCGGATTCAGGATCTGCGCGCGCAACACATCGGGCAGCACCTGCACATCGAGAATCTCTTCGACACCGTTGTAAAACTCGAGAATGCCGAGCAGCTCGCCGCTCGCAAGATCGACAGCGGCGACACCGGCGACGAGTTCGTCGCGCTCCGCTTCGATCGGCAAGCCCTGCGGCCCGCGCTTCATGCGCAGCTTCGACAGCCCGATGAAAAGGACGCCGCGATATTCGGCAAGCCCATGCGTGAAGCCGGGCAGCTTCGCGATAACCTCTTTCGCGCCGGTGACGGGATCAATGCGCAACAGTGCGCCACGGCCGCCCTCGAGCACGTACAGTTGACCGTCGATGATGCGTGGAGAGTGCGGCATCGAAAGACCGTTCGCGACGATACGACCGGACGGCACTTCCATCACGATGCCGCCGTCGGCCATGCCCTTACGCCAGCCGAACGGCGCGTTGGTTTCGCCGAGCGCCGTAACGTACCGCACCTTCGATTCGTGAAACGCCATACCGTTGAGGTGACAACGATCGTCGGGGCCGAAATCGGTGACGAACGGCGGCTGCCAGATCGGCGTGAAATTGAAGTAGCCGTCGATCACGCTGATGCACGAATAGCGTGTGTTCACTGCGAGCACGATCTGCTTGTCGAACGCCATGTCGTGCAGGTCGAGGTCGCCCGTATAGTGGGACATCCGCGGCACGTACATCGCATCGTAATGATTGGGCCGCTCCGGATAGAGCGGCGCGAGCGACGACACATTCGCGAAGATCATCAACTCGTGAATCGTTGCGATCGCAAGGCGTTTGCCGCCCGCCGCGAGCCCCATCGAGCGCGGCAACTGGCAGGCAGACAGCGTCGGTACGCCATTCTCGACGCCGAGTATCGCGACGCCCGACGGACGACGGCTGAGCGCGAGCGAACACTTCAGCGATGCGAGCGCATCGAGAAAGCGTCCGGTATCGCGCAAGTTGATCAACGGTGCTTCTACGTGGTCTGTCTGCGTGGGGTTGGCTACGGCGTCGCGCGGGGACTGCTCCACTCCTTTTTCCTTCTGTTTGCGTGTGTTGCATCCGATTTATCGATTGGGTCTTTTTTCAAGGTAGCGCATGTTTTGCGTCAGGCATGTGACAGAAAAACCGGATCTGCGTATAGGCACAAAAGTGTGCGGGTTCGCCGCGTTAGATCCGTCCAAGCAGTAGACACAGACGAAAAAGACCATTCGAACCCATGGCTTCCGACTCAAGGACGCGCGCAATGTCAGGCAGTTGCGCTTGCAACGATGCATGCCGCCACGCAGGCGAACAAAACGTCGCGCAGCACCGCCGGCGACGGCGGCGACGGCTGCTACGCCGCGCCGGTCGGCTCAAGGGAATGACGTGCGGCCAGGCATGAAGCGGCTACGTTCCTTCGGCGCGCGCTTCGCATCGCGCGCGCGCGGCGACACGCTGTTTGCGCTGCGCTGGCGCAATCCGTGGCATATGTGGCAGGGCGCATCGTGGCTCGCCAGCACGCTGCTTGCGCCGCCGTTCACGGTCATCGGCATTCTGCTGCTGATCAACGCGCGCAGCGATTGCCCCTACTTCTGGCCTTCGGCGATGGCGGTCGTCGCGTTGACCAATGCGCTCGCGATCGTCGACGCGAACCAGCGGCATCATCGCCGCCCGTTCGGCAGCCGCGTGCGGGTGGCGCTGCGCTACTTCGGCGTGAGCGCGTTTGTCGGCGGAGCGCTATTCATGATGCTCGTCTGGGGCACGGGCATTCTCGATGACGTCGCGGGGGTGTTGCTGCCGGACGGGCATACGGCGCGCTTCGCCGGTTCGCTGGCGCAACTGCAATGGACACTCGGTGCGACGGCCGTTTTCTGCGTGCTGTCGTTCGCGCATGCATGCGCGCTGCATGCGTGGCTCGCATTCGAAGTGCCGATCTGGTATCGGATTTCGCGCGGCACATTCGCGCCCGATCGCGCAGAGCGCGCCGAGGCTCGCGCCGCCGCCGACACCGGCCCGCCCGCGCGCTGCCCGCCCGACTCCGGCTCAACGACCGACACGCACCGCGGCGGCCATTCATAGCGCGCTCAGAAGGCTGGGCAAACCCGCTTCGAATGACGCCTCAAAAGCTCAAAAGCAGCGCACGACATCACGCTTGCGGGCTATTGACAGCGTCATTGCCGTTGTCGCGAAACTCCTTGACACCCGGAAACCGCCGCATCTGCTCGCACACCGCCTTGTATTCCTGCGGCGACACACGGCTCAGGACGATCACCACTTCATCGAGTTCGGGCGAGTCGTCGCACTGCTGCACGACGAACTGCTTGACGCGCACGGCCGACGGGCCCAGCGCATCGTGCAGCGAATGAAACGTCAGCGTGCCGCGTTCGACGAGCACCGTCATCTGGCGCCGCTGTCTCACGGTGATGAAGCGCCGCTCGATCGGCTTGATGCCGGCCAGAATGACGAGGATGATGATCGTCGCCGCGATCGATGCGGTGTACAGACCGCCGCCGACCGCAAGGCCGATCGCCGCTACCGACCATAGACTCGCGGCCGTGGTCAGCCCGCGGACGATCTCGCCGCGCAACAGAATCGATCCCGCGCCGAGAAAGCCGATTCCCGACACGACCTGCGCGGCGACCCGCGACGGATCGAGCACGACGTGCTCGTTCTGCAGCACATCGAAGAAGCCGAACGCCGACACGATCATGATCAGCGCCGAGCCGACGCAGACGAGCATGTGCGTGCGCAGCCCTGCCGCCCAGGACAGGCGCTCGCGCTCAAACCCGATCACGCTGCCGAGCGCGGCCGCCATCACGAGTCGTGCGATTAGTTCAAGATTGCCTGGCATATTGCCCCCTTGTTTTTGTTGATCAAGCAAGATGCGGTCCGCCCCGACCCGGGCGGCGTACCATAGCGGCTTATTCGGCTGCTGCGGTGCCGGCTCCGCGCCACCCGCGAGCGGCGTGCCTTATTCTCAACCTGAATTCGAAACATGAGCCCATCTGCTTCGACGCCCGCCACCGCACTCTCGCTGCGCGAACACTTTGCGCGTGTCGTTCTGCCGGCCTGGCGCGGCGCCGGTTTCAACGAGGCGCTGAATCTGCCTTACGAAGCGCTGGCCGCCGATGGCCGCCGGCCGCTGCCGGCCGTTCGTTACCGCGCGATGGCCTGTGCGCGCCAACTATTCGTATTTGCGCAGGCCGGCGAAGCCGATCACGCCCAACGGCTTTTCGAAGCATTGCTGCATTACTTTCAGGACCGCAAAAATGGCGGATGGTTCTATAGCGTCGACGCACAGGGCGCGCCGCTCGATACGACGAAGGATCTGTACACGCATGCATTCGTCGTGTTCGCGTGCGCCGAGCATGGTGCACGTTCGGGCAATCGCGATGCGTTCGATATCGTGCATCGCACGTCGTCGATCATTGAGGACCGGTTTGCGGTGCGCGCCGGGGCGCACGCCGCGCAGGACAATCTGCATGGGCTCTATCGCGCAGCCCTCGACGTCGATTTCTCGACCATACCCGGCGCGCCGCTGCAAAACCCGCTCATGCATCTGACCGAAGCCTGGCTCGCGGCGCGGCACGCAACGGGCGACGCCGCCTTCGATACCGCGCTCGAGCGCTTGTGCAGCGCGGTTGCGCGTACGTTCGTGCATACGGCGACCGGCTGCATCGCCGAACTGCCGATCGGCAGCGCGGACAACTGGCTCGAGCCCGGGCATCAGTTCGAATGGTTCTGGCTCATGCGGCAAGCGGGCGCGTTGCTCGAGCAATCGGGCCTCGAAGCGCCGCTTTCACGCGCCTTCTTTTTTGCGCAGCAGCACGGCGTGGACGCTACCACAGGCGGCGTGGCGCTGACGCTCGACGAACACGGGGCCATCAGGGATGCGACACAACGCATCTGGGCGCAATCCGAATACTTGCGTGCACTCGCCGTGCATCCCGATGCGCGCGTGCGCGCCGCGCTACCGCGGCAGATCGAACGCTTCAGCGAACGCTTTGTGAGCCCGCAAGGCTGGTTCGAATGCAAGACGGCCACAGGCGAAGTGACACGCGACGACATGCCGTCGACAACGCCGTATCACCTTGCAACGGCCTACGCGGCGCTATAACCCCCGGCCGGCGTGCACGGCGAGGGCGCGCGCCGCCCCCGCCGCTCAAAGCACGTCGAGCGGCGTCTTCAGATAGCGGATGCCGTTCGCCTCGGGCGGCGGCAGTGCGCCTGCGCGGATATTGAGCTGGATCGACGGAATCAGCAGCGTGGGCGCGCCGAGCGTCGCATCGCGCGTATTGCGCATCTCGACGAATGCGCGCTCTTCCACCGAATCGTGCATATGGATATTGCACTCGCGCTGGTCGGCGACCGTCGTGTGCCAGCAGACGCCGCGTCCGTCCGGCGGATAGTCGTGGCACATGTAGAGCTGCGTGTCGCCGGGCAGACTCAGCAGACGGCGGATCGACGCGTATAACATGCGCGCATCGCCGCCGGGGAAATCGCAGCGCGCCGTGCCGACGTCCGGCATGAAAAGCGTATCGCCGACGAACACCACGCCGTCGAAGCAGTACGCGACATCGGCGGGCGTGTGGCCGGGCACATGCAGCACGGTGGCTTCGAGTTCGCCGACGTGAAAGGTTTCGTCCGCAACGAACAGACGATCGAACTGCGAGCCGTCTGGATGAAACTCGGGCTCGAGGTTGAACATGGGGCCGAAGATCTTCTGCACCGACCGGATGTGCTCGCCGATGCCGGTCGCGCCGCCCAGGTGATGGCGCAGATAAGGCGCCGCCGATAGATGATCCGTATGCGCGTGCGTCTCGAGCAGCCACTGCACTTCGAGCTTCGTATCGCGCACGAACGCGATGATACGGTCCGCCGAATGCGTCGACGTGCGCCCCGCGCGCGGATCGTAGTCGAGCACCGGATCGACGATCGCGCACTGCGAACCGGGGCCGGCATGGACCACGTAACTGATCGTTGCCGTGACGGGGTCGTGGAATGCTTCGATCGCAGGTTTCATCGGTTACCTCGGCTTGATCCGGCAGCAAACTGCACGATAACCGACCTGCTGTGGGCCCGCCAGCACCGAATCGGAAATCTCAAACGCACCGACTGCATCTTTGAGCTGACGAGTCCGCTGTGTCGCCTCGTCCATCCGCACTCAACGCAAGTATGTTCGTCTGGAACGCGATGCCGTCGAATCCGCCGACGATGCCGACGATCCCGACGATCCAGTCAGAGCTTCGCGCGATGCCACGCATCTTCGCGACGAGGCGACGATCTAGTCGACGCCGCTGCTGCCGCGCGAACAGATGACCGATTTCATTCGTGCCGCGCCGCGTTCTCGAGCAGCGGCACGATCCCGCCTCCATGCGTCGACGAAATCGAGCGGGCTCAACGACCAGCCTTGATTACTGTCGTTTTCGCAATAATTACATCGCGATTTTTTCCGGATTATCTTGACTTCGCGCGTTTGCGCTTCCTAGAGTGGGTGGAACGCGACTGCGGGCCTCGCCCCGAAGGAATCCGACGATGACCGATCTTCTGGACCGCGCGCGCGGCGCATTGCACGCGCAGCCGTTCAGCACGCTGCTCGGCACGGAACTGATGTATGTCGGCGCCAACGAGCTGACGCTATGTCTGCCGATCCGCGACGAACTGCGGCAGCAGCACGGGTTTGTGCACGGCGGCGTGATCAGCTATCTCGTGGACAATGCGCTGACGTTTGCCGGCGCGCTCGCGCTGGGGCCGAGGGTGATTACGGGGGAGTACAAGATCAACTATCTGCGGCCCGCCGTGAACGGCATTCTGATGGCGCGCGCGCAGGTCGTGTATGCGGGACGCCATCAGGCGACCTGCCAGTGCAGCGTATTCGTGACCGACGGAGATCGCGAACGGCTCGTCGCGGTCGCGCAGGGGACGATCAACCGGATCGGCGACGGGACGGACAACCACAAGGGAGATGGGCTGGGGGAACCGCAGGCGGAATGACAACGGACGCGCGGAGCGACAGGATTCGCCGCCCCGCGCGACAACGCGGGTGCGGTTATTCCGCCGCGTAGGTCTTCTGCTGCTGCTCGCCGAGCCCTTCGATGCCGAGGCGCATCGTCTGCCCCGCCTTCAGATATACCGGCGACGGCTTCACGCCCATGCCGACACCCGGCGGCGTGCCCGTCGAAATCACGTCGCCCGGCTGCAGACTCATGCATTGCGACAGATACGACACGAGCTTTTTCACGCCGAAGATCATCGTTTTCGTGCTGCCGTTCTGGTAGCGATGGCCGTCCACTTCGAGCCACAGCTTCAGGTTCTGCGGGTCGGGCACTTCGTCGCGCGTGACGACCCACGGGCCGATCGGGCCGAACGTGTCGAAACCCTTACCCTTGTCCCATTGCCCCGCGCGCTCGATCTGCCACTCGCGCTCGGACACGTCGTTGATCACGCAATAGCCGGCCACGTAGTCGAGCGCGCTCGCTTCGTCGACATACTTCGCTTCCTTGCCGATCACGATGCCGAGTTCGACTTCCCAGTCGGTCTTCTTCGAGCCGCGCGGAATTTCGACGTCGTCGTTCGGGCCGCAGATCGCGCTCGTCCACTTGTTGAACACGACGGGCTCCGGCGGCACCGGCAGATTCGATTCGGCTGCGTGGTCCGCGTAGTTCAGACCGATACAGACAAACTTTCCGATCTTGCCCACGCACGGACCGATGCGCGGATTGCCGTCGACGAGCGGCAGCGTCGACGGGTCGAGCGCGCGCAGTTTCGCGAGGCTCGCATCGCCGAGCACGCTGCCGTCGATATCGCCGACCACCTTCGACAGATCGCGAATCTTGCCTTGCGCATCGAGCAGGCCGGGCTTTTCCTGACCTTTCGGTCCGTAACGAAGCAGTTTCATTGTTTGCAGTCTCCTGTGAATGCAAAGTAGAGCGAAAGCGTGGCGCAGACAGCGGTCAGTTGGACCAGCCGCCGTCGATCAGATGCGCGTGGCCGGTCGTGAACGCGGATTCGTCGGAAGCCAGATAGAGCGCGAGCGCCGCGATTTCCTCCGGCTTGCCGATGCGACCCATCGGCTGGCGCGCGACGAAAGCCGCCTGTACGTCGGCGACGCTCTTGCCCTGCGCCTGCGCCTGCTCGGCAATGCGCTGTTCGAGCGACGGCGACGACACGGTGCCTGGGCAAATCGCGTTACAGCGTACACCACGCGTGACGAAGTCTGCCGCGACGGACTTCGTGAGTCCGATCACCGCCGCCTTCGAAGCGCCATAGACGAAGCGGTTCGGCACGCCCTTCACGCTCGATGCCGCCGACGACATATTGATGATCGACCCGCCGCCTTTCTCGAGCATGCCGGGCAGGAACGCGCGAATGGTCCGGTACATCGCCTTCGCGTTCAGATCGAAGGCGAAATCCCAGTCTTCTTCGCTCGCTTCGAGAATCGAGCCTGCGTGCACGTAGCCCGCGCAATTGAACAGCACGTCGATCGGGCCGACCTCCTTGGCCAGCGCATTGATTGCGGCAGTGTCGCGCACGTCGAGCGTGCGTGCGTCGACCGGCTTGCCGGCAAGCGAGTCGAGCTTGATATCGGTGGCGATCACGCGCGCGCCTTCGCGTGCGAACAGTTCAGCGGTCGCAAGGCCGATGCCTTGCCCGGCAGCGGTGATCAAGGCGGTCTTGCCGGCCAGTCGTTGGGTCATCTGCGGCTCCACAATGAGTTTTGACGCGGGTTCGATGCGGGTTTGAAGTCAGTCGGAATCGGTTCGGACCGCGCCATTGCAGGCAACGCGGGCTTTCGCGGCACGCGTTGCGCGATCGGCCGGCCGCGGTCAAAGGCGATAGAACGCCGCGGCGTTGCCGCCGAAAATCGCGTCGCGTTCTGCCTCCGGGAGCGCGGACAGCAGCGTCGTCGCGATCGAATGCCACAGCAGGTAGTCGCCGTTCAGGTTCAGCACTGGCCAGTCGCTGCCCCACATGAGCCGCGCAGGCCCGAATACCGCGAGCAGGTGGTCCACGTAAGGCCGCAGCGTCGCTTCGGTCCAGCCTGAAGCTGCTTCAGTCGCAAGGCCCGATAGCTTGCAGTGCAGATGCGGCAGCCGTGCGAGCCGCGTGATGCCTTCGGCCCATGCGTGCCAGCCCGCGCTGCCGTCGCGAATCGCCGGCTTCGCGCCGTGATCGACGACGATGCGCAGCGCCGGAAAGCGCCGCGCGAACGTCTCCAGTGCGTCGACGTGGCGCGTGAAAATCAGCGCATCGAAGGCGAGGTCGTGCGCGATCAGCGCCTCGATGGCCGGCGCCAGCGCCGGGTTCGCGATCCAGTCGTCGTCGGGCAGATCCTGCAGCATCGGCCGCACGCCCTTGAATTTGGGCTCGCGCGCGAGTTCCGCGATCAACGCGGGCGCGTCGTGTTCGAGCAGCGGCACCCAGCCGACCACACCGGCAATCGATGCTTCGCTGCGCGCGAGATCGAGGAGATAGCGCGTTTCCTCGACGGTCGGCGCGGCCTGCACGGCCACGGTGCGCGCGACGCCCGCGCGCTCGCGCAGCGGCGCGAGGTCCGCCGGCCCGAACACGCGAAAAAGCGGCGCGAGGCTCGGCGTGAGCCATCCGTAGTCGCCACGCGACGGGTCCCAATAATGCTGATGTGCGTCGATCTGCGGCGTCGCCATGTCATACCTCCGGCACCGGCGCACGCCGGTCGATCAGCCCCTGATCCTGGAGCGCCTGCCACAATCCGACGGGAATCGGCCGCTCGAACGATTCGACGTTCTGGCGCACTTCGTCGGCGCTGCGCGCGCCGGTCAGCACGGTCGCGACCGACGGATGCGCATACGGAAACTGCAGCGCCGCGGCGGCGAGCGGCACACCATGCGCAAGGCACACGTCTTCGAGCCGCGCGACGCGCTCGATCACTTCGGGCGGCGCCGCGCCATAGTTGAATTTCAGATCGCCCGACACGCCCTGCGCGAGAATGCCCGAATTGAACGCACCGCCGAGCAGGATGCTCACGTTGCGCTTCTCGCAGTTCGGCAGCAGATCGTTCAGCGTCTGCTGTTCGAGCAGCGTATAGCGGCCCGCGAGCAGCGCGCAGTCGATCTCGAACTCGACCATCGTTTCGAGCACGGCCGCGCCTTCGTTGACGCCAAGGCCCACCGCCTTCACAACCCCGGCCGAGCGCAATTCGTCGAGTGCGCGAAAGCCGCCGCCGTCGGTCAACTGCTTCCAGTAAGTCGGGTTCCTGTCGCCGTGCGTCATGCGGCCGATATCGTGAACCAGCAGGATGTCGATATCGACGATGCCGAGGCGCTGCTGGCTATCTTCGAACGAACGCAGAATGCCGTCGTGCGTGTAGTCGTAGATCGCCTCGAACGGCAGCGGGTTCTGCCAGCCTTCGCTGCCGTCGTACGGATGCGTGCGCGGCACGAAGCGGCGGCCCGCTTTCGTCGACAGCACGTATTCGTCGCGTGCATAGCGGCGCAACGCGTCGCCGAGCCGATGCTCGGCCTTGGTGTGCCCATAATGCGGCGCCGTGTCGAAGAAGCGCACGCCGGCGTTCCATGCGGCGTCGACGGTGGCTTGCGCTTCCTCGTCGGTCAGATCGCGGTACAGGCCGCCCAGCGGCGCGGTGCCAAGGCCGAGGCCGCTCACTTGCAGATTGCGGCGGCCGATTGCGCGGCGGCGGCCGACCTTCGAATCGAGTGCCGATGTCATCCCTGCGTCTCCAGTCCCATGCCGAGTTCCTTTTTATGTCGTGCACGACTTTGCGTCGCGCGCCATGTCGCAGCTTCGATGCGCCGCCTCAGTGCGCCACCTCAGTGCGCCACCTCAGTGCGCCACCTCAGTGCGCCACCTCAATGCGGCGCAACGCCCGCCGCTCGCTGCGGCAACGCCGCATTGGACGGCAGGCAGGCGGGCCCGACCGGCTCGAACGTTTTGTACGTCAGAATAAATTCCTGATGGCCGAGCGTTTCCGATTTCGAAGGATCGCCTTGCGCCACCCCCACCGTCACGTCGAATACCTCGCGGCCGACCTCCTCGAGCGTCGCGCGGCCTTCGAGTATCCGGCCCGCGTCGACGTCCATGTCGCCGGACAGATTGCGATACGTGTCCGGATTCGCGCACACCTTGATAACCGGCGAAATCGCGGAGCCGACCACCGAGCCGCGGCCCGTCGTGAACAGGATCAGATGCGAGCCGCACGCGATCAGTTCGGCGATCTCCGCATTGTCGCTGATGTTCGGGAAGCCGAAACGCGGCTCGCCGTCGGGCACCACGTCGAGCAGGTACAGGCCGCCCGTCGGCGGCACGTCGCCCGGCTTCACGATGCCGACGATCGGCGACGCGCCGCTTTTCGCGTAGGCGCCGAGCGACTTTTCCTCCTGCGTCGTGAGCCCGCCGTCCGCGTTGCCGACCGCGAAGCTGCCGTGCCCGAGGATCGAGTAGTAGCGCGCGGCCTTCGCGACGCACGCAACGATCTCGTCGCCGAGATCGGGGCGCGCCGCGCGGCTTTTCATATGGAATTCGCAGCCGACCAGTTCGCCCGTTTCCTCGAAGATGCACGTCGCGCCTGCGTCGATCAACCGGTCGAACGCGCGGCCGACCGCCGGATTCGCGGTAATACCGCTCGTGCCGTCCGAGCCGCCGCATACCGTGCCGATCACAAGTTCGCTCAGCGCCATCGGCACCTTCTGCTGCTTCGCCAGTTCGGCGCGCGCCTGTGCCACCCAGTCGACGCCGTGCCCGATCGTGCTGCGCGTGCCGCCTTTTTCCTGAATCGTCAGTATCTCGACGGGCCGGCCGCTCGCGCGCACGGCGTCGGCCAGAAAGTGCTTGTTCATGCTCTCGCAGCCGAGCGAGACGAACAGCACGGCGCCGACGTTCGGATGCGTCGCCAACTGCTCCATCATCTTTTCGGCGTAGCTGTTCGGGTAGCAGCCCGGGAAGCCGATCAGATGCACGGGCGGGTCGCGCTCGGCCGAAGGGTCGCCGAAGGCGTCGAGCGGCTCGCGGAAATGCGTGACGATCTCGCGCGCGACGTGATGCGCGCATTCGACGAGATACGCGACCGCGACCACATTGCGAATGCCCTTGCGGCCATCGCTGCGCAAATAGCCTTGCAGCATGGGCTGCTGCGCGGCAGTGGAGGAAATGGGGGTGTCGGTCATGATGTTTTCGCGTCGCTCGTGGCGAGGCCTGGGTTGCCATCGGTTGGCCCTGGGTGGCCGGATGTGCTGTTTCGGCCGCTTCACACGGTTTCTGGCCGTGCGTCCAGTCAATGTCGAACGAATGCGTGCTCCGCATCGTGCGTGTACGTCGGCAGGTAATCGCTTTCGAGGTTGTGCGTGTGCAGATGCTCGCCGCGCGCGACATCCGCGGTGACATGGCCGATCACCGCGCCGTAGCGCAGCACTTTTTCGTCCTTGACGAGCGCGCGGCGCGCGACCTTGTGACCGAGATCGATCGTCGTTGCAAGCGTCACCGCCTCGCCCTCGATATCGAGCGGCGTACCGGCCTCGAGCCGCGCCCCGGCAACGAGGCAGTTGTCCTCGGGGTTCAGCAGGATCAATCGGGGGTCTGTCATGGCCGGCTCTGTTGACTATTTACTAATGAACGTATTATTCATATTCGAACCTTACCCGGTCAAGGCATGAACGTGCCGCGAGCGTCCGTGTTTTCCGTGGCCACTGAGTACCGGCCGATTCCCTGGATAATGGGATGCGAACAAACAGACATCAGACGGTCACCATGGACCCGCACGTGGACGACAAAGACGACGGCGACCGTTACCGCGCACCGGCGCTGGATAAGGGACTCGACATCCTCGAACTGCTCGCTGAGCAGAAAGGCGGCCTCACGCGCGCCGAAATCACGAAGCTGCTCGGCCGCAACGCGAGCGAGATCTACCGCATGCTCGAGCGGCTCGTCGCGCGGCAATATGTGGTGCGCTCGGCTGCCGGCGACCGCTATTCGCTGAGCCTCAAGCTCTATGCGCTCGCGCACCGGCATCCGCCGATGGAACGTCTGATTTCCGAGGCGTTGCCGCTGATGCAGCGCTTTGCTGCGCAGGCGGAACAGTCGGTGCACCTGGCTGTCTACGATCGCGGCAATCTGCTCGTCATCGCGCAAGTGGACGGCCCCGGCACCTGGGGCATCGCGGTGCGCCTCGGCGCGCGCGTCGGCCTCGTCGACACGGGTTCGGGCCGCTCGATGCTCGCGTTCCAGACACCCGAACAGCGTGCGCATATGCTCGCCGAACACACGGCCGTGAAAGGCGAAGTGACGATCGATCACGATGCACTCGAAGCGGCATGCGAACGCATTCGCGAAGCGGGCTTTTCGCAGAAGGACAGCCAGCAGATTTTCGGCGTCACCGATCTGACCTTCCCCTTGCTCGGCTCGTCGGGCCAGGCAATTGCCGCATTGACGTGCCCATTCCTCAAGCGCATCGACGAATACGTCGCACCTTCGCTCGCGCAAACCACCGCGCTGCTGCGCGAAACGGCGCAGGCGCTGTCGATGTTTCGCGAGTTCGGCATCGGCGACGAATCCGCGCCGCAGTCAGCCACCCAGGCATTCGAATAGCGCTGGAAATCGCGCGCGCATGCGTTAGAATGGCGGCCCTTTCCGAACCCGCCGTGCAGCGTCACGCATGCGCGACGCTGCACGCGCTTTCCAATCCGCTTCCAACACGCTTCGATACGCAATGGCCAAACTGCTGTCCGACCACGAATTCCAACGCTTCACCGAACTTCAACAGAAGCAGGCAAGCTTCACGATCACGAGCGAAGAAGCCGACGAGCTGCGCGACATCGTCGCGCGTGCACAGCAAAAGCGCGACGACCGCGCGGCCGCGATGCAGGCCATCGAAACATACATCCGCCAGTTCGAGATCACGCCGGACGAGCTGTTCTCTCCCGAGCAGATCGCCGAAGCAGCGCGTTCGTACGGGCTGATTCCCGCCGCCAAAAAAGAACGCGCGTTGCCGCCGACGCTGACGTTCAACGGCAAGCCGTATCAATGGACGCGCAATCTGCCCGATGAAATACGCGTACCGCTGTTCGACGCGTTCTCGAGCGGCCAATCGGTGAAGTCGTTTATCGCGACACCGAAGGACGCCGCGCGTTGCGCAGCGACGATCGCGCGGCTCGAACGCGAGACCGGCACCGTCTATGCGGATGCGTGGCTCGAAGAGCTCGCGGTCTCGCGCACGCAGATCGAAGAGGCCGCGGCGAAGCTTTCGTGAGGTGCGTAGGCTCGCATGAACTCGCGCAAGAACCGTTAACCGGCCGGGCGCCGGAATTATTCCCCTACGCGCACGCAAATACAAAAATTTCGCGTGCGCGCTGTCGCTGGCGCGCTTACGAACGATTTTTTTTCGCTGTCAGGAATATCTCCGTGACGGGTCATGTTTACCCGTTTGCAAACCGCACAACTCGTCAAGGAGACGGAAATGAAGACATTCGCGATGTTGGCTATGGCGCTTGCAGCATTCAGTTCAGCCAACGTATTTGCACAAGAGAAAACGCGCGCCGAGGTTTATCAGGAACTCGTGCAGGCGAAGCAGAACGGTCTCGATTTCGTGACCGACGCTTCGTACCCTGACGTGAGCCCCGTGTATCAAAACACTGTCGCCTATCTGAAGCAGAAGGCGCTTGCCAAGAACGAGCAGCAAAACGCGCGCTCGACTGCGGATGCCGCAACGTCGGGCGCCCAATGAGGTGACTGACATGCGGCACGAACACTCCGCCCCTGCCACGCAGGAAGGTCGCGCCGAATCGCCTCGCCGCGGCCTGCGCGCCATGCTCGACACAGCGCGCCGCTCGAAAGGATTGCTGCTCGTCGCAGCAGCCGTGTTCGCAGTCAGCGCCTGCGCTTCGCTGCCGCCTTCCGGCGCGAACGCAAACAACGCGAACGCGTGCACCGGCCCGATCAGCTACTGCAACATCTTCTTCGGCTCCTGAGAGCCGCGCATCGACACTCAAGCCTGGCGGCCTCCCATGGCTGCAGACCGCGCGCACGCATGCCGCCTTGCTCGTGTCTTTTAATGAGCGCTGTAACCGAGCCCGTGCTTTGAACGAACTAACTCAAAGGCGGTGTCAGTCAAGACACTGCTGACACCGGTTCATTCACCATCACGGAAGAGGTTATCGAGCATGCAAAACAGTCGGCCATTGACCGAGCTAGTCGGTTCGTTTCTGTCGGACAGAACGAAGTGCGCGTATTGGGCTCCGCTGCCGCTGCGATTTATTGTGGGTTACGGATTCATGGCGCACGGCGTAGCGAAGATCGTCAAGCATCCCGATGTCTTCGCCAATATCCTTCAGGCGCTGCACGTACCCGCGCCGCACTTCATGGCATGGGCGACGATCGTCATCGAGCTGCTGGGCGGGCTCGCGATCCTGCTTGGCGCATTCGTTCCTCTTGTCAGCATCCCGATGGCAGTCGTGCTCGCCGTTGCCACGTTCACCGTGCACGTGCAATTCGGCTTCACGTCGATCAAACTGATGGCCGTGACGGCCGCGGGCCCGCAATTCGGGCCGCCCGGCTATGAAACCGATCTGCTGTATTTCGCCTGCCTCGTCGCGCTGGTGCTAGGCGGCGCCGGTCCGTTTGCGCTGGACAGCTACATCGGAAAGCGGCTGCGCCCCAAACTCGCATGAGCGCACCGGCCCTCTGCGACGAGATGCTCAGCCACGTACCGAAGCTTCGGCGTTACGCTCGCGCGCTACTCGTCAACCGTGAACGCGCGGACGATCTCGTGCAGGATACGCTCGAGCGCGCGTTGCGCAATGCGTCGCGATACCGTCCCGATACGGATCTGCGTGCGTGGCTCATGACGATCATGCACAACATCTTTGTCAACGATGTCGTCCGTGCTGCGAATGCGAAAGTG
Source organism: Paraburkholderia sp. SARCC-3016 (assembly GCF_031119615.1). Taxonomy (NCBI): domain Bacteria; kingdom Pseudomonadati; phylum Pseudomonadota; class Betaproteobacteria; order Burkholderiales; family Burkholderiaceae; genus Paraburkholderia; species Paraburkholderia sp. SARCC-3016. Next base: position 80,414 of record NZ_JAVHZD010000013.1, read on the forward strand.
CATGTCGCGGTGGACGACGCGAGCATCCTCGACGATCAGTTCATGGTCGACGGGCAGCACGCGGCCGGTCTCGAAATGCGCGACCTCGATAGCGCGTTGCAGCAGTTGCCGGCCGAGCAGCGCGAAATCGTGCTGCTCGTGGGCCTCGAAGAAATGAGCTATGCGCAGATTGCCGATGCATTGAACCTGCCGATCGGCACGGTGATGTCGCGTCTATCCAGGGCGCGCAACAAGCTGCGGATGTTGCTGGCGCGCGACTGACGCCATCACTGAAGCCATCACCACCGCAGCACCTTTTGCCCCAGCACAGCGCCGGCAAACGTCGGTATCGCGATACCGAGCAGATACCACGTTGCCCAGAACGGCACGCTCGTCTCCGGGCATCGCAAACAGTATGCTGCCGTGCCGATCGCGCCGGCCAGAAGCCCTGCGAGCGCGCCCGACAGCCGCAGGCGCGTGGGCGCGAGGCTGCGCACGACGGCGAGAATGGCGACGAACCCCGGCACGGAGAGCGCCGCGATATTCAGCGAACAGGTCCGCCACGTGTGCCCCATCAGGAGCGCTGCGCGCGCATCGCGCGGCGCGAACCACAAGACCGTCAACGCAACGACGAGGACGATTGCAGCTGGTGCGACAAGCCCTGCCCACGCGCGTCCGACTGCAACCCCGGGCCGCGACAGCCGCACGGTCGCAATGAGCGCAGCGCTGGCGATGCACGCCGCGAACGCGACTTTGGCCCAGAAGACCGGCGTAGAGACGAGCCACGCCAGATCGGACCTCACGCCGTAACTGAGCAGCAGCAACGTAATCGCGCCGCAGATCGCAATGGAAAGCGCGGAAAGCATACGCCGCTCTACGATACGCCGGTCGACCGGCGCGGCATCCGCCGCCAGAACTGCAATCAGGTTCTCGGTATTCATGTCTTTCCACCCCGTATTTTCAATGCCAACGCCTTCAGGCCGCGGTGCACTCCGACTTTCACTGCGGGTTCGGAAAGGCCGGTCGCACGAGCTGTCTCCTCCACGGACCGGCCTTCGACTTTCACATGCAGGATCGGCAGCTTCTGCCGGTCGGGCAGCAGATCGAGCAGCTTGCCGAGATCGCGTTTGACTTCCGCGGGCTCGATGCCGGAATCGCCGAAGAGATCCGGCACGTCGTCGAGCGGATCGTTTAGCGCTTCACGCCGCGCGTGGGCACGCAGAAAATCGGCGAGCTTGTAGCGCAGGATTGCGTGCACCCATGCGGTCAACGGTTCGTCGCGGCGGTACGTATGACGTCCCCTGTGGATCGCGAGCAGCACTTCCTGCAGAATGTCTTCCACATCGTCGCGCAGATTTGGCAGGCGTTTGCGCAGCAGCGCGCGCACGTGTTTCGCAAGCTCTTGCAGAAACACGTGGTAAGCGGCGGAGTCGCCGTCGAGCGAACGGATAAAAAGCGTTCGCAGCCGTTCTTCCACCGGGTGTGCGTGAGGTGCCTCAGTGCCCTCATTGCCTCGATTGATCGACAATTGCTCGCGCCGCTCCTGTTGTGCCGGGTTGCCATGATTGCCACAGCGCGGCCTTCACGAAGATTCCGCGATCATTCTTTTAGTTCGTCCGGCGCGGCGTTCCGGTTACAGCGCTGCAAAAAAATATGGCGTGAGAAGTGTAGAACGGAAATCGCGTGAATGCGCAAGCTGAAGGGTGTTTGCAAGGCTGGTCACATTTACGGATTCGATGCCACGAGGCTTGTCACGTTTCGGGGTCGCCGAGCGCCATTCTGAAAGCCATAACGGCAGGGTCGTCGGTACGCGTGACCGTAAAGCCGCACGCTTTCGCGAGCCCGAGCATCGCAGTGTTCTCGCGCAGCACTTCGCCGACGAGCCAATGTATGCCGCGCGTTTTCGCATACGCGATGATCCGCTGCGTCAGCAGGCGGCCAAGCCCGCGGCCTTTCTGGTCGGAACGAACGGCGACGGCGAATTCCGCGGTTTCGTTATCGGGGTCCGAGACCGCGCGTACGACGCCGAGCGTGCGCGTCGAGCCGTCGGCCGCCGGCACTGTCGCGATCAGCGCCATTTCGCGGTCGTAGTCGATCTGCGTCATCCGGGCGAGTTGCGAATGATCGAAGCCGCGCACCGCGCCGAAGAATCGCAGACGCAGGTCGTCGGGCGTCATGGCGCCGATCATGTCGCGATGCGCCATTTCGTCTTCGGGGCGGATCGGCCGCACGGTCAGCTTCTCGCCGTGCCAATCGAAGGTTTCTTCGTAGCGGCGCGGATACGGCACAATCGCAAAGCGGCTGCGCGTCGGCGACAGGCGGATGCGCGGATCGACGACGGCGACGCGATCTTTCGTCACGCGCAGCACGAGCGACAGGCCGACGATCTCGCGGATGTCGCAAACCGCCTGCGATACCGACGTCAAAGCGGCAAGGATCGACTCGGGGTCCGTGTATCGCGCGTAAGCGGAGTGCGCGACGATGTCGCGCGACAGGACCGGGTTCAGCGGCGGCAGCCCGTAAAGACGCAGCGGCGGCGCGATGCCGTCTTCCGAGGGCGCGGTGAACCGAAACACCGGGCCGAAGTTGTCGTCGTCGCGCAGTTCGACATCGATATCGACGATTGCCGGTTCGGCGCGCTGTTGCGGCGGCAAGGCGACGAGGCCAAAGTGCGCGAGCAGCCGCGCGGCCGCGTCGCCGTCGAGTTCCGCGATGCCCGCTTTGAGCGCCGCGCACGCTTGCGCCTGCGCGGCATCGACCGCTTCGGACACGCGTGCGGGCTGCCCTTCCGGCGTCTGCATCAGCAATTCGCGGCCGAGGCGATAGTCGACGAGACGCGCGAACGCGCGAGCCAGACGTTGAGGCGTCGAATGCACGGGAATGCCATGCGCGTGCAGCGCATCGCGCGTGGCGAGCGAAATGCCGCCGAAAAAGCACGCGAGCAGGCCGCGGTACGCGTAGCGCTGATGGGCGATCAGCGTTTGGGCGACTTCTTCTGCCGGCGCGCTGTGGGTCGATGCATGCACAACGAACGCGGTTCCGGTGTCGCGTTGGTCGGCGAGCACTTTCAGCGCGGTGCCGAAATGCTCGGGTAGCGCGGTGCCGCCGAGTAGCAGCGGGTTGCCGGGCGTGGCGAGCGGCAACGCTTCGCGGATCGCAGCGATGTTTTGCTGCGAACACGGCGCGAGTGTGTCGCCGGCCGCGCGAAACGCATCGCGCGATAGCGTGGCGAGGCCGCGGTCGCTCGTGATCAGCGTCGCCGATGAGCCGGCCGCGACACGGCCAAGACCGAGTGTTTCGATTTCATCGAGCAGATCGTCGAGCGCATCGACGCGCACCATGCCCGCGCGGCGAAACGCTGCGGTGTAGAGCGCATCGGTCGGATCGTCGCGGCCCGAGCGCAGCGCGAGCACGGGCTTGTTGCGCGCGGCGGCGCGAGCGGCCGACATGAATTTGCGCGCGGCGTGGATGGTATCCACCTCGAGCAGGATCGCGCGTGTGCCGGCGTCGCTTGCGAGATAGTCGAGCACGTCGCCCGCGTCGACGTCGGCTTCGTCGCCGAGCGCGACGGCGTGCGAGAAGCCGAGGCCGCGTGCGTCGGCCCAGCCGAGCACGGCGTTCGTCAGCGCATTCGATTGCGATACCCACGCGACGCCGCCCGCTTTTACCGTGCACGCCGGCGCGCCCAGATGCGCGCGCAGTGCCGGCGTGATGAGGCCGAGACTGCCGGGGCCGAGAATGCGCAGCAGGTGCGGGCGCGCAGCCGACAGCGCGTGCTGCAGATGTGTGCGGTCTTCGTCGCTGCGCGTTTCGCCGACGATGATCACCGCGCGCGTGCCATGGCCGCCCAGGTTGTGCACGATCGCGGGCCAGGTGGCGGGCCGCGTGCACACGATCGCCACGGTGGGCGGTTCGGGGAGGTCGCCCACGTCGCCGACGGTCGCGTGACCGTCGAGGATGTCGTACTTCGGATTGACCGCCCAGATAGGGCCGGCAAAACCGCCTTCGGTCAGGCGCTTCCAGACCATCGCGCCGACGCTGCCTGGACGGTGCGAAGCACCGATGACAGCGACGGATGTCGGGCGGAATAGTGCATCGAGATTGCGGACGGTCACGGACGCTCCTCGAGGACTTGAGTATCGTCAGATGGAGGGCACGCGGGTGGAAGGTCGAGGCCGAGCCGCGCGTGTTTTGTCAGGATAGGCGAAGTTGCGGTGCGGTGGGATTTTTTGCAGGCCGCGCGCGCAGAGGTACGCAAATCGGTACGCAAAATCGGAGCGCAAATCGGCCAGCGAAGTGCCGCGGCCGGATCAGATCGCCTTCGTGAACGGCGCTCCCGAGCGCTCGCGCAATTCGTTGAAGACGATCTTCGGCCAGGCCTTCTGCGCGACTTCGATCTCGGAGATATGCGAGGCCAGATAGGTCGGCGCATTCGATGCGTCGAGCGCGATGCGCGCCGAATACGAATCGAGAAAGCGCCGCAGTTCGCCCGCATCGTCGCACGTGACCCAGCGCGACATCTTGTAGCGTGCCGACATCATGCGCACGTCGACCTTATATTCAGTCGAAAGCCGGTGCGACACGACTTCGAACTGCAGCTGACCGACCGCACCGAGAATCATCAGTCCGCCGACAACGGGCTTGAACACCTGGATCGCGCCTTCTTCGCCGAGCTGCTTCAACGCTTCACCGAGTTGCTTCGCGCGCATCGGGTCGATTACTTCGACGGTCTGGAAGATTTCCGGGGCAAAGAAGGGCAGACCGACGAACTGAAGGTCTTCGCCTTCGGTCAGCGTGTCGCCAAGGCTCAACGTACCGTGATTCGGAATACCGATGATGTCGCCCGCGTACGCCTCGCTGACGGTTTCGCGGCGTTGCGACAGAAACGTGACGACGTTGTTCGCGCGGAACGTCTTGTTCGAGCGCGTGACTTTCAATGCCATGCCGCGTTCGAAGCGTCCGGAACACACGCGAATGAACGCGACGCGGTCGCGGTGCGCGAGGTCCATGTTTGCCTGCACCTTGAACACCACACCGGTAAATTTCGGCTCGTCCGGTTGAACCGGGCGTTGCACGGTCATGCGCGCGGACGGCGGCGGCGCAAGATCGACAAGCGCGTCAAGGATTTCCTTCACGCCGAAGTTGTTGATTGCGGATCCGAACAGCACGGGCGACTGCTGGCCCGCAAGAAATTCGTCGCGGTCGAACGTCGGTGTGGCGCCCGTGATCAGATCGACTTCGTCCTTGGCTTTGGTCCAGGCGTAGCCGAAACGTCGTTCGCCATCTTCATCGCTGATGGCCTGCAACGTTTCGACGTCGCCGCCCAGCGTGTCTTGCCCGGCGCGAAATACGCGGACCTGATCGCGCTGGATGTCGTAGACGCCCTGGAAGTCTTTGCCCATGCCAATGGGCCACGTAAACGGCACGGCTGCGACGCCGAGGTGCTGTTCGATTTCGTCGAGCAGTTCGAGCGGCTCGCGCACTTCGCGGTCGAGCTTGTTGATGAACGTGACGATCGGCGTTTTGCGGCTGCGGCACACCTCGAGCAGCTTGAGCGTCTGCGCTTCGACGCCGTTCGCGCCGTCGATCACCATCACCGCGGCGTCGACCGCGGTCAGCACGCGGTAGGTGTCTTCCGAGAAGTCTTCGTGGCCCGGCGTGTCGAGCAGGTTGATCACCGCGTCGCCGTACTCGAACTGCATGACCGAGCTGGCAACGGAAATGCCGCGCTGCTTTTCGATTTCCATCCAGTCGGATGTCGCGTAGCGATTGCTCTTGCGGCCCTTCACGGTGCCGGCGATCTGGATTGCGCCGGAGAAAAGCAGCAGCTTTTCCGTGAGCGTGGTTTTGCCCGCGTCAGGGTGGGAAATAACCGCAAACGTGCGGCGGCGCTGGAGTTCGGAGAGTGACATGGGTAAAAAAGCCCGCTTGGGCACATCGCCGCGCGACGGCAGGGCTCACCGCGATAGCGGTGGCAATCTCCTGCAAAAAGGGCGGCAGAAAAGACCGAAAGCGCGATGATACACGGGCTTTAGCCACAAGTCGTAAAGGCCCGGCTTCCAGAAGCATGCCGAACCGCGGCCCCGCACGACGTCGAAGGCGCATTCGGCGATTACTGTGCCTTCGCTTGAATCGATGTCATTCCCACGCAATGTGCCTGTACCGACAAATAGGCATCCGGAGCCTTGCCACTCTGCTTCGGCAACGCGTAATTCACCCGGCACTGCTGCCCCGCCTCGTCGCCCCACTTCACCACCAACGCGCCATGATCCTCCAGCCCGCGCGCAAAAATCCGGCTATCCTGCGCCACCACCCCAACGTTGCGTCCATTCTGGTCCACCACCTCCGCACCGAACGGCAACGCTTCGCCACCGAGCCGCGGCGCCTGAATCAATGCGGCGCGGCCTGTCATCGTCTTGTACTTCAGCATCACGACCGATCCCGCGCGCGGGACCGCATGCTCCGACGTCGATTCGAATTCGACATCCGTCGACGTGCCCTTCGTATCGATGTCCACGGTGTTCATGCCATACGGCGTCAGATACGGCACCACCGCATAACCGCTACGGTTCACTTTGACCCCTTGCGCGCTCGTCACGCGCGCGCCTTCCGCGCCCTTCGCTTCCACGATGCCGAACGTATCGCCGACCGTCTGCGAGAATGTCACGCCGCCCGGGTGCGCGACGATCGAGCCGCTCACCCCCGCGGAAACCTGTGCTGAATGCGCGCCTGCGCTCGCCGACGCGGTCACCTGCGCATACGGTGCGCGATACACGCCGCTCACGCCCGCATTGCCGCTTCCCGAGCCCGCGCTCTGTCCATATGTGCCATACGCGTTGTACGACAGTTGATTGTTCTCGCCCGCCGTGCCGCTCACGCTGGCCTGCAGATTCGAGGTATCGCCGTTCTTCGACAGATTGGTGGTCAGCATCGGCGCATGTTGTGTGTGGCCGAGCGGAATCGTCGTGCTCAACATGATCTCGTTCGACATCGAGCCGTCCGAGTTGCGCGTGCGCCCCGCAGTGATGCTGTACGTGCCGTACTTGTAGCTATTCGAATAGCCGGCCTGAAAGAACGTATCGCTGCCGCTACGATTCCAGTAATGCTGCGTCGAGGCCGTGAAAAACACACTGCCGTGATCCTTCAGGTTCTGGTTGATCGTCACCTGCATGCGGCCGCGCTCGCGGTCCACGGTGCTCAGGTCACCGCCGTGCAACGCCGCGTCACGCAGTGTGGCCGCATCGGAAAAGCTCATGTAGCCGGCCGTCGAATAACGATAGGCCGCCACCGTGATGCTCGTGTCGGTCGGATCGATGAATTTGCTGTAACCGATCCGCAGGCTCGTGCCATGCATCGCATTTTGTCCGGGCACCTGCGTTTGCGATGCGGTCACGTCCGCCGAGAATGCGCCGTATTTCGTATTGAACGCTGCACCGGCGTTTGCCGCGAGATATCCGTTCGACACGATCGCGCCGCCGTAGACCGTCAGCATGTTCGTCAGGCCACGCTGCACCGTGAACTGCGCGAAGTTCGGCTTCGTCTGCAATGAGTCGTTGCGCAACTGGCCTGCTGTGAACGCGAAACGCGTCGTGCCCGGCCGCAACGATTGCGCAACCGATGCATACGGCACCGTAAAGCTTTTCGTGCGGCCGTCGGCTTCGGTCACCGTCACATCGAGATTGCCGCCGTAGCCTGTCGCGTAGAGGTCGTCGATCTCGAACGCACCGGGCGAAACCGTCGTTTCATAGATCACCTGACCGTTCTGGCGCACCGTCACGCGTGCATTCGTCTCGGCCGTGCCGCGTACGACCGGCGCGTAACCGCGCAGCGACTCGGGCAGCATGCGGTCGTCGGTGGCGATTTGCGCGCCGCGAAACGACACGCTGTCGAACACGTCGCCGGTCGTATACGCGTCACCCAGCGTGACCTGCGAGCGCAGTTTAGCCACGTCGCGCTGGACGTAAGTCGCCACGTTATCGAATGTCGTGGCCTGCCCCGTCGCGGCTGTCACCGACGACTGGTGGCGAAAATGCCATGCACCGAGATTGAGGCCTGCGTTCAGGCCCAGGTACTCCTGCGTCGAATGCATGCCAGAGCCGTCCGCACGATAGGCATTCGCGTTGTAGCTCACGAAGCCCGCGTTGACACCCTGCTCCCACATCTCGGGCGGCACATAGCCGCGTGCCGAATTGCGCATGTATTTCTGCGGCACGGTCACGACGATCTTCTGCTCGGAGAAGTCGAACTCGACCGTTGCGCCCGGCACCACAGCGCCGAGATCGACGCATTCGCCGGCATCGTTTGACGATGCGTCATCGTTGGCGCTCTGCTTTGCGCCTGTATCGGCCGCAGCTTTCGCAAAGTCGACGCCGAACCCCTGCAACGACTTCCGGCCAAGACACGCACGCGCGCTTTCACCTGTTTGCGCAGGCACGAAGCGAACGTCCTCGTGCGCGACGCGTGCGTCGTTGACCCAGATGTCCACCGAATACACACCCGGCGAAACAGGATTGCCACGCGCAAAACGCGCGACATCGAGCTTTTGTGTGGAATCGGTCTGCAGGAATGTCGTATCGAATGAAACTGCCGCGTTCGAGCTGGCGGCGCTATCGGACGAAGTCGGTGCATCTGCCGCATGCGCGCTGCCTAATACCGCAAAGACGGACAACACGACCGTCGTGATCGGCTTAAGGGTGGATGCGACTGCATCGATCTTGAGATTGAGGTGCGGCTGTCGACGGCTTGAAGGCTTCATCATTCGGAAAACATCGAATAGGTAGTTGCTATCTCGAAAAGCTCAAACCGATGTTATTTTTTCGAGATAACGAAGTACCTAGGACGAATCCTATTTATGAGATGGCCTTTTAAGACGCTCGTCGACTTTCAGTCCGATCAGCGTTCGGAGCAAAAAATCTGACGCCTATAAGAAACGATAGGAATCGAAAGCGGATAAGGGCGACTGCCCTGCCGCGAAGAAGAACCGCGCTCAGTGATGCAATGGCGCGTCACCTGTCAACGCACCGCCGTAATCGTTGATCGCCGTATATCGAACGGTAGCGGCCCCGGACACCGCATCCATCTTCGGCATCGCCATCACCGTCGTACCGCGCGGCGGCACCATGCCGCCCGCTTCATTGCGCCAGCTTTGCGAACCATTCACGACGTCGACCTCGCTAAACGAAACGAAATACGGCGTCGGATTCGACACGGACAGCGCTTGTCCTTTTCCTTGTGGCGCCGGCACGAGTTTCCATTCGAGCTGACGCGGCGCATCGTCCGCGCTGCCCGGCAATTTCGGCGGCCGTACAAACACCTTGATGCGTGTGCGGAACGCAAACTGCAGTGAATTCGTATCAGCCTTCTGTTCGGCTTTCGGCGGAATATCGAGCACGTTGAGCCAATAAACGGACTCGCGGTCCTGCGGCAGCGCGGCATCGCCGCTGAAAATCACGCGCAGCATCTGCGCCTTGCGCGGATCCATCCGGAAAATCGGCGGGGTAATCACAAACGGCACCTTCGCCTCTCCCGGCTTCGAATCCGCGTTGCCATCGTCCATCCATACCTGCACGAGCGAAGGATTCTTGCTGTCGTTTTCGAGCTTGACGGTGACTTCACGCTGATCGAGCGGATAGATGACGCGCGTACCGCCGATTGTCACGCTCGCGTTCGCCCCGCCGATTAGAGCCATGCCGGCGAGGACAGCCGCGATCATTGTCTGAACGAAAAATTTCATCGCATTCACCTTTGCCGGAATCGCATCTCACAAATTGAGGCTTAAAAAGGCGTTTGTGTTTGCAAACGCCTTTTCAAAGCTTTACTGGTATTGCATCGTGTATTCGACCGAAGTCGTGACGGGCCCCGCTTCTGCCTTCCCGGTCGCAATATATTGAGCGAAATAATTAAGGATAGCTGAACCACCGGTGATCGGCTTGCCATTCTCGGAGATTCTGTTGTTGTTGCCGTTGCGAATGTCGATCGGCTGAAGCTGATCGTTCAGCAAACGAATCTCAACGTTCTTCGCACCGTTGCCGAGGAATTCGTTCTTCAGAAATCCGGTCTTCTGATCGACCGTCGGACCGTTCTCAAAACGCGCGATCGCCTTCGTGGCCAGTCCCGTGCAACCGCTGAGCGCCATCTGGATGTCGCCCATGTGCGACGTACCCGCAACCTCGCCGGCGACCGCCAGAGAACCCGCCGGGACCACCGGCAGGTTCACGTCGAGGTTAGTCTGCGAACCGGACGCAACGCCATTGATCGAGCACGTCGTATCCGCGACGGCGCCTCGAATGGCAAGCGTGCCGTCCGCTGCCTGAGCATTGATCGACGCAATGCCGAACACACCGGCTGAAATGAATGCGAGCGTAGAAAGACGAGATTTCATGTCTATTTCCAGAAGAGATCGAAGAAGATTGCAAACGCCACAAGGGCATCGCACTTGCGACGCCCTTTATTCATGGCTTACTGGTATTGCATCGTGTATTGCACCGACGTCGACACGTTGCCCGCCACGGCCTTGCCCGTCGCGAAGTACTGCGCGAAATACTTGAGCACCGCCGAACCGCCGGTAATCGCCGTGCCGTTGCTGGCGACATCGTTGTTCTGGCCGGTCACGATATTGATCGGCTGCATGCTCGCATTGAGCAAACGCACCTGGACGTTCTGGGCGCCGTTCGTGCCCGCCGTGTTCTTCAGGTAGCCGGAGGACTGGTCAACCGTCGAGCCGTTTTCGAAGCGTGCGACAGCCTTCGTCGCCGCGCCGGAACAGCCGCTCAGAACCATCTGAATGTCGCCCATGTTCGACGTGCCGGCGACCGCGCCCGCCGACGCCAGCGAGCCTGCCTGGACCGTCGGCAGCGTGACCGAAATGTCGGCCGGCGTACCGGACGCGGCGCCGTTGATCGAACACGTCGTATCCGATACCGAACCCTGGATCGTGATCGTGCCGTCAGCGGCGCGAGCATTGATCGATGCGATACCGAAGAGACCACCCGCAACCAGAACGAGCGTGGAAAGGCGCAGTTTCATGTTCATGTTTGACACTCCGAAAGCGAAAAATGCAGGTTGAGATCGGTATCGCTTCAGTTCCTGTCGTCTGGCGGCACCGTTCCTGATTGCCGCGTCGCTGACACCTCGTGATCGGAGGCTTCGTTGCAGCGCTGAAGCAGTCATCAGGTTGAACAGAATCTTAAAAATGTCGCGACTAAGAGTCCGTAAGACGACTCTTAAATTTGAGATGCTTGTCTCGACAAAGGATTGAGGCGCTATGGGAGGCAACCGTCGCAAAAGTGAGTATTTCCGGGAGCCGCACAAAGAAAACGCCGCATCGGTTGCCCGGTGCGGCGTCATCCAGCGGGAAAGGTGAGGATATTCGGGAAATGAATGGCGCTGCTGTAGGACAGCGTCGTTACACGAGAACCGGCTCCGCGGCACGAAGCCCGTGCCGCGCGAGGCGATGCTGCGAGCGTTGCCGCCTACTCTTCGATCAGGAACCGGTCGCGATTCTTCCCAGCCAGCCAGCCTGGGGCCCGGCCGCGGCCGCTCCACGTCTCGCCGGTCTTCGGGTTCCGGTACTTGGGCGGAAGAGCCGCTTTGCGCGTCGCCTGGCGTTTGCTCGAAAAACCAAGCTCCTCGGCGGTAATGCCGTATTCGGCAATCTTCTCCTTGATGTCGGCAATGGCTTGCGCGACTTCCTTATCGCGCGCAAGCGACATTTCCTTATGAAGTTTTTCGAGTTGCGCAGTCAGCTGCTTATACGTGGCCATCGAGCATCGTCTCCTTTCAGTGTCGAGTACGGCAGATGTGACCGTACCAGACACAAAAAGTGCCGGGTAGCCTGTATTGCCCCGAGAAAGCGCTTTTGTGAGCGCGATCAGGTCTTTCGCGCCCGTGCCTCGAGCGCCTTCAAGGCCTCGCTAAGCTTCTTGACGCGGTCCACCTGCGCCGGCACCAGTACCGCGCCGGAAACCGAATTGATACGGTTTCGCCAATACGACAATGGAATGCCATCGTTAGGCGAAATGCGCGGAATTATCCGTTCAAGATGCTCAATGTCCTTTTCGATTTGATCGTGATTCATCGCGTTCCCCGTATTGACCGTATGTCGAGTCATTCGTCTTTGTGCAAACGGTATTACTGAAAACCAGTTGCACCGTTTCACGTGTTTATTATTTTTTCGAACGTCTTTCCGGTATTGCATAAAACGGCACGCAAGCTCGATCTGCCATGCATCGTCGCCGCGAACGACTGCGAACGAATATAGAACGTCGATCTGAACATGTCCGTTGCCCGCCGCACGGAAGTCGTCAGTCCGACTGCCTCACATGCCGGCACGCATGCTGTATAGGAGGAAATAAGAACGAGCGTCCAAGTCGCTGAGCGAACATCGACAGGAAATTAATCCGACGCCCAGCAAATTATGCTGATTGACTAGGAAAAAGACCCGCATATTTCTGAATAAGCGAGTCAGCAATCAGACAATGGTTAATGCAATCGGCTTTCACCCATTTGTCGCCGTGCAGACGCGCCAGCCGTGGATGGCGACTCGTGCGCGTTTCACCGGGGATTCGCGCACGTTCCACTTCTATTTGCCCTTGCACGCATACAGCAGATTGCGAACACCGCTTTCCACCGTCTGGCGCACGACCTCATAGCCCGCGCCGCTGCAACTGGCCGCCGCCTGCTGGTCACAGGAATCCGAGCCGTTCGTACACTGGACGAGCGTCGTCGGACGACCGTCGGACGCAAACAACGGCGCGCTGCTGCCGCAGCCGGACAGAGCGGCCACTGCCGCCAGCGCCGCAACGGTACACATGGCTCGAACCGGACCGAACGCGCGAGCCGCCTCGAATAATTGACTGCCGGAGACCTGACTGCATTTCATGGGCAACCCCGCCTGGATCTGTTGGACCTGTTGGACCTGTTGTTTTTCGACGATGAGATTGTGCCATGCGAGCGCTACATTGCGTCATTGCGCATCGCCGGCGCCGGTTGGCCGGTCCGGCGCGGCAAGCGTCTTGTAGGGGGCAGGCGCGCTCGCGCCTGTTCCGACGCGGATAAACACCTGCTCGACGTCCGGAATCGCCTCGAGCTGCCGGCGCAGCGCCTGCCGGTCGAACGACGCCGGCGCGCACCCCTCGGCGTAGACGAAGCGGCGCTGCACGGTGATCCACAGGCTCGTGCCGTCGAACTGGCGGGAATCGGCGAAATGCGCGCGGATCGCCTCGGCGATCGGCTGATCGTACATATAGGAGTTCGGTTTCGTGCATTTGTGCGCGAGCCAGCAGGTCGTGCCGCGTTCGACCCGGTAATGCGCATCGTCCTCCATCTGCGCGCGGGTCATCAACGGGCCTAGCGGAACCGCACAGCCAGGAAGCGCGTGGGATAGTGCGAAGAACGGGTCGTTGAACCAGTTCTTGCGTTCGAGCGGCGGCGCGACGGCGGCCGATGCGGCCGATGCGGCCAGCGCGTCCGCGTACGATGGCAGGCCATGGCACAGGCACAGCGCTGCCGCCGCGGACAAAAACGCACGGGCGGCCCGGCCCGGGACGCCCATGCGCATACGGCTATGTCGGCTACCTGAGTGTGTCATTCCTCCTCCTTACGCCCGTGTCGGCAGAGGCGTACCTCGCCAGCCCACCGCTAGCATCTCCCGTCCCGCCTCCGCAGCTTATTCTCTCGACCGTCAGCACAACGTAAATCGGGTATTCTCATGAGCCTCGCGAAAGCGCAGGCACTGAATCTGCCGAAGCAGGCGCCGGCGGCGGCATGGGCCAGAGCGGCTCCCACCGGTCGCGCGCCAGCCGGCGAGATTCACAACCGAACTCGAAAACCAAGTTTTGGAGACGCCTCTTGTCCTTTGTCATCGTCCTTGCCGCTCTGGCCTTTCTGATGTTCGCCGCCTACCGCGGCTACAGTGTGATTCTCGTTGCGCCGATCGCCGCGCTCGGCGCGGTGCTGCTGACCGACCCCGCGGCCGTCGCGCCGGTCTTTTCCGGCATCTTCATGGAAAAGATGGTCGGCTTCGTCAAGCTGTACTTTCCGGTATTTCTGCTCGGCGCCGTATTCGGCAAGGTTATCGAACTATCGGGCTTTTCCGAGTCGATCGTCGCGGCCGCGATCCGTTACATCGGCCGCTCGCGCGCGAACGCGGTGATCGTCGCGGTCTGCGCGCTGCTGACGTACGGCGGCGTATCGCTGTTCGTCGTCGTGTTCGCCGTGTATCCGTTCGCGGCTGAACTCTATCGGCAAAGCAATATTCCGAAGCGCCTGATGCCGGGCGCAATCGCGCTCGGCGCATTTTCGTTCACGATGGATTCGCTGCCGGGTACCCCGCAGATTCAGAACATCATCCCGACCACGTTCTTCAAAACCACCGCATGGGCTGCGCCCGGACTCGGCATCGCAGGGTCGCTGTTCATCATCGTCGTCGGACTCGCGTTTCTCGAATGGCGGCGCCGTTCGGCCATGGCCAAAGGCGAGGGCTACGGTACGTCGCTCGTCAACGAGCCGGAGCGCGTCGAGACCTCGCAATTGCCGCATCCGCTGCTGGCGGTCGCGCCGCTCGTGCTCGTCGGCGTCGCGAACTTCGCACTCACGCGCTGGCTGCCGCAATGGTACGGCGCGTCGTACACCGTCGCGCCCGACGTATTGCCGGGCGTGCATGCGCCCGTTACCGCGACGATCAAATCGGTGGTTGCGATCTGGGCAGTCGAAGGCGCGCTGCTGCTCGGCATTCTGCTCGTTGTGGCAACCGCGTTCGGCCGCGTGAGCGAACGCTTTGCAACCGGCACCAAAGCGGCGGTAGCGGGCGCACTGCTCGCGTCGTTGAATACCGCATCGGAGTATGGATTCGGCGGTGTGATTGCAGCACTGCCGGGTTTTATCGTGGTTAGCGATGCGCTGAAGAGCATTCCGAATCCGCTCGTCAATGCCGCCGTGTCCGTCAGCTCGCTGGCCGGCATCACCGGTTCCGCGTCGGGCGGCATGAGCATCGCGCTCGCCGCGATGTCGGACCTGTTCATCAAAAGCGCGGAGGCCGCGCATATTCCGATGGAAGTGCTGCATCGCGTGGTGGCCATGGCGAGCGGCGGCATGGATACGCTGCCGCATAACGGCGCGGTCATCACATTGCTGGCGGTGACGGGGCTCACGCACCGCGAGTCGTATCGCGACATTTTCGCAGTGACGGTGATCAAGACGCTTGCGGTGTTTTTCGTGATCGCGCTGTATTACGCGACCGGACTGGTTTAAGGCAGTGCGCGAAAGCGGACCGGACTGTATGCTTCGGTCCGCTGCCCGGCGCGCGCCGCCTTGACGCGATTTGCCGTGCCTTCGATGCAGACGGGCACCACGGCTACGCCCTTCTCTTGCCGCGCGGCATCGATACCGTCAGAAGATCGGTCGACCGGTGGATGACCATGTGCGGCGCCAGTGCCGCCATGGCCTCCTCGAGCGCCATGCCACGCTTACGCAAAGATTCTCCCGACGCCGCAAGCGCGATCGTGTCGCACACGTGGTAAGCCGACCGGACGCGCAGCGTGCAACGACGCCCTTACCTAGCCGTTGCCGCCGTGGAACAACGTCAGTTTGTTCGACACCGATGTCACGCCCGGCACCGAGCGTGCAATCTGTTCGGCCTGGGCAATCTGCGAACCGTCCTTCACGCTGCCGCTTAACGTGACCGCACCGCCGCGCGCCTTGACGAACACGCCCGACGCATCGAAACCCTGCGCCTTGCTAAAGGCGCGCCGCACTGCTTTGGCAAGTGCCCGATCCGCCTGTTTCGACGACTGCGCGGGGGCCGCAGTCGCGGCCGCATTATCTTGCGCGAGCGCGGGTGGAATCGTGACCGCCAGGCCGGCCGTTAGCAACAGCACCTGAATGATCCTTCGTTTCATATTGCCTCCTCTTTGCGCGTTGTTGCCGTTATTGGCGGACGGCGCTGATTTTTAGCACTGTAGGCGATTCGGAAGAAATCTGCAGCGAAGCCCCGCGCGGCTCTGCTACATAAGGAAGCAAGCCGCCAACGGGGCAAAATCGGAGAGTGCCGGGGAGATTCAGCGAACGCTAAACACCGCGACCTGGCGCGCGAGGTCCTGCGACTGCTGATCAAGCGCCTGGGCCGCCGCGCTCGCCTGTTCGACAAGCGCAGCGTTTTGCTGCGTGATCGAATCCATGAGACTGATTGCCGTGTCGACCTGTTCGATGCCCGTGCGCTGTTCGAGCGCGGCCGCCACGATCTCGTTCATCACCAGCGCGAAGCGTTGCACTGTGCCGAGCACCTGCTGCATCGCGTGCCCGGCCTCGGTAACGAGCCCGGTGCCGTCGGCCGCGGCACTGACCGAATCGGCGACCAGCTCGCCGATCTGCTTCGCCGCAGACGACGAATGCTGGGCAAGCGCGCGCACTTCCGCGGCGACCACGGCAAAACCGCGGCCATGTTCGCCGGCGCGTGCCGCTTCAACGGCAGCATTCAGCGCGAGGATATTGGTTTGAAACGCAATGCCGTCGATGATGCCGGTGATATCGGCGATCTTGCGCGAGCTCACGTCGATGCGGCTCATCGTGTCGGTCATGCGGCCGATCACGCCACTGCTGCTTTGCGCGGCCGCTGACGCGTCATCGGCCAGACCGCGCGCCTGCTGCGCATGGTCGGCGTTCTGCTTGACGGTTGCGGTCAGCTCGCTCATGCTCGCCGCGGTTTCTTCGAGCGAAGCCGCCTGCTCTTCGGTGCGCGTCGACAGGTCGAGCGTGCCGGCAGCGATCTCACGCGTCGCGGTGCCGATTGCTTCGCAACTGTCGCGCACGGCCGTTACCGTCTTCGATAGTTGCACCTGCATCGTTTTCAAGCCGGCAAGCAATTGCCCCATTTCGTCCGCACGGCGAGTTTCGATGCTGCGGCTCAGGTCACCGGCCGCGATCGCATTGAAATGGCCGAGTGCATCCTCGAGCGGACGCATGATCGCGCGGCGCAATGTGATCCAGCTGACGATGGCGGCCAACAGCCCGATTGCGATCAACGTCGACGACGCGATCAGAAAAGTTCTGAACGAGTGTTCCGCCTCTTCGTAACGGCGTTGCGCATTCGTGTAAAGCGTGCGCTTCAATGTTTCGTCGGCAACGGTCAAGTCGTTGAAGAGCGGGCTCAATTGCACGGTGCCGATGCGGTCGGCCGCCGCGCGTTCGCCCTTTTTCAGCGAGTCCATAAACGCGAGCATTGCATTGCGCAATGCCTCGCGATGCTGGTTCGCCGCTTCGATCAGCGACGCTTCGCCCGGCTCGTGCGGCTGTCCGACGAAGCGCCGCCAAGCGTCGTCCGATTGCGCAAGGTACTCGGTCGCGCGCGCAATCTGGCGTTGCGTCACGGCATCGTCGACGTTGGCCGTTGCCGCGCCGAGCACGAGACGCATGCGCGCGATCAACAGTTCGGCCGCGCCGATATGCATCGTGGCCGCCAGCTTGTTCTGATACGTGTCGCGATTCGCACGGTTCGCCGTGTAACCGCCTTGCAGGCCGAAGCCACCGATCGCGAGCATCAGGGCCGCAAGCAACGCGACCGTCAGCGCAATGCGGGCTTGCAGTGTGAAGGCGCGGCGGCGTTTTAACGTGAGACGGCCGCTTGAGCCATCCGCGGCGTCGTGGTGTGATGCGTCAACCGCATCGGCGGCCAGAGCGTACGTCATCGAATCAGGTCCCCGTAGTCATCTTCTTATAGTTCGGATCGGCCGATTATGAATCGCCGAGCACTGAATTTCTTTGCATCGGTTCTACCGCGTTGGCGGCAACCGCTTCAGGCTGGGCCCTGTTCTGCTGGATGTGCGGTTGCACATCGCGGGCATGTTGCGAGCCGAAGCGCACGCGATACAGCACCGACAGGACCGCCGAGAACACCGCCGTCACCACGAATAGCAGTGCAGCCGCGTAGAAAAGCTGCGCGATCGGCAAATGCATCGACAGCAGCATGCCGCCGATCACAGGTCCCGATACCGAGCCGATCTTGCCGACCGAAATGGCACTGCCGACACCCGCCGAGCGGAACGAAGTCGGATAAATCATTCCGGCCACCGCGTACAAGCCATATTGCGCGCCGACCACGCAGAAGCCCGTCGCAAACACGGCAAGCATCAGCCATGCTTGAGATGTCGTGAAGCCGAGCGCGGCGGCTACCGGGGCGCCCAGCGCGGGCAGCGAGATAATCGCGAGCACACCGTGGCGGTCGACGAAACGGCACAGCACGAGGCCGCCGATCACTCCGCCAACCGAGAACATCGTCGTGATGAGCCCCGCGCCTTGCGGATTGATGCCGATGCCTTCCATCAGAATCGGCAACCAGTTCTGCAGGAAGTAGAGCGTCATCGAGTTGACGATGAACACGATCCACAGCAGCGGCGTGATGCCGGCCAGGCCGTCGGAGAAAATCAGCTTCAGCACGAAGCGCTTTTTCTCCTGCACTTCACCGGCGACGAATTGCGCATCCGCGGGAATCGGCAACTCCGGGCGCAGTCGCGCGACGAGTTTGCGCACCACATCCGCGCTGCGCTGGCGTACCACCAGCAGCTTCGCCGATTCCGGCAACGTGAAAATCAGCAGCACGGCGACGAGCAGCGATCCGCCGCCGCCGACAACGAACATCACGGGCCAGCCATAACGATGAATGAGCGACGAAGAAACGATCCCACCCGAGCCCGCCCCGATCGAAAAGCCCGAGAACATCAACGTGACCCACGTCGCGCGCAAACGCTTCGGCGCATACTCGGCAACGAGCGCAACCGAATTCGGAATCACGCCGCCCATACCGATGCCGGCGATGAAACGCAACAGCATCAATTCGTTCAACGACGTGACCCACACCGACGCCAGCGTCAGCGCGCCAAAAAACAGGCTGCCCGAAACGATCGCCTTCTTGCGGCCGAAACGGTCGCCGATATATCCGAAGATAAACGAGCCGATCAGCGTGCCCAGCAGACCCGCGCCGAACACCGCACCGAATCCGCCTCGCGCGACATGCCACTCCTTGATGATGGCGGGCGCCGCGAACGACACGGCCGTCTGATCGTAGCCGTCCATCAGCATGATCATGAAACACCAGAACAACAGCCCGACGGCGAAGCGCCCCGTCTTTTGTTCTTCTACCAGTGTCGCGATATTGAATGTCCGGTCTGCTTGCATGTGCGTTCCATATGCGTCGTCAGCGCACCGCGCATTCACGCGTGTGCGTTGCCGTGTTCTCCTCATGATCCTGCCTCTGCCCGTTGCAGCGCCGCCGCCCGGGAGCACAATATAAGGCTCGCCGTGCAGCGGCAGAATCAAAAAATAGCAATGAAGAGATAGAAAAAAGTGAATAAAGCCGCTTATCCCTCACTTCTCGTCACGCCATAGCGCCTCCACGTCAGAACATATGGTTGATGCCGATCCGCCCAACCGTCTGTGCATTCGAGCTCGACGCGAGATAGCCGAACTGTTCGGCGTGCGCATTCGGTCCCGACGCGCGCTGCAGGCCGACGCCTGCGTAAACCTGCGTCACCTTCGACAGGTAGTGCGTCAAAAACAGGTTGTACTGATTGAACGCGAGGTTGTCGAACGTCGAGTGGTCGTACGTCACACGCAGTATGTAAAGGTGTGCGCCGCCGCTCAGATCGATATTCACGCCGGTCTGATAGTTGCGCTCATGCTCTGCGCCTTGCGCGTTTTCGAGCTTGACGTCCGTGTACGTGAAGTGTGGCGTGAATGCGCCGATCACCACCGAGCCGCCCACGGCAATCGTGCTGTAGCGGCTTGCGTTGAACTGCACGCCGGCGCGCAGCGGCTGGCCCAGCAGCGACGTCAGGCTGAAAACGCCGAACACATCCGCCGTACGGTTGTGCGACATCGTGTACGCGGCGCCGAATTTCACGATGCCGTTCCCGTATCGCAAACCGAAGCTGTACTGCCGCCCCTCGCTGAAATCGCCGGCCTGGTTGCCGAAACTATTCATCACGCCGGCCTGAAGGCCGTGGAAATTGATTGTTTCGTACTTCACCGAATTGTTCAACGCATGTGTATTCGCGAGCCCGTCAAGGTTGCCGATCGTATAGAACGACGAAATACCCGGCACCGAGTTGTTCAAAGCACCGATGTACTCGTAGATGTAATCGGGAATATTGCCGAAGCTGAGCGAGCCCCACTTGTCGTTCGCAAGCCCGACGTACGCATCGCGGTTGAAGAAGCTGGTCGGGTTGATCTGCGCCCCGGTATTCGACAGGTATCCGGATTCGAGCCGCGCGAATGCAGAGTTGCCGCCGCCCAGGTCCTCCCGAAGCAGAAAGCCCCAGCGGTCGGGCGTCCGTTTGCCTGCCGATTCCTGCACCAGATGGCCTCCGTGCGCGTTCGTCACGAAGTCGATACCCGTATCGATACTCCCGTATATCGTGGCGGACGACTGCGCGAGCGCAGGACAACTCAATAGCGCGGCACATCCGCCGACGAGCAATGGTGTCTTCAACTTGCCTCCAAATATTGTTTTGCGATGTTGTTATCGTGTCCGGCCGTGGTCTCCTTGACCGGCACGGCTGTCTGTCGTGCATGAAGAGCCGCGCTTCGCGTCATCGTCTCCAGTTGCTTCGCTTCGCGCGTCGACAGTCTGTTGACGCAGCGCAAAGTTTAGCGATGTCATTTACGATTTTGAATCGTGAAATATTTATCAATCGATAGAACAATGCGAATACTCGCCTGGGGTATTTACCAGGGAATCCCGAAAAAGCCGATTTCGCGTCTTTAATCGCCGCTATTCCGCGTGCTACTATCCGCGCGATCAAAGCGAGTTTCGAAACGGTAAAAATCCGCTCTCGCGGAGGAGAACAGAATGCAAGTCAGGGCAGTCCCGCCGCGGCGCATGGTCGTCGGCATCAGCGGAGCATCGGGCGTCGTATACGGCGTGCGGCTCCTGCAGTTGCTCCGCCAGATGGACATCGAAACGCACCTGGTCATGAGCCGCTCCGCGCAGGTCACGCTCGCGCACGAATCGGACTACAGCGTCGCCGACGTGCGCGCGCTCGCCACCGTCTGCTACTCGAACACCGACATCGGCGCGGCCATTTCGAGCGGCTCGTTCCCCGTGATGGGCATGATCGTCGCGCCCTGTTCGATCAAAACGCTATCGGAAGTCGCAACAGGCGTGACCAGCGGGCTGCTCTCGCGCGCCGCGGACGTCGCCTTGAAGGAGCGCCGCCGGCTCGTGCTGATGGTGCGCGAAACGCCGCTGCATCTGGGCCACCTGCGCAGCATGACGAGCGTCACCGAAGCGGGCGCGATCGTCTATCCGCCGGTGCCCGCATTCTACGCGAACCCGGAATCGATCGAGGACATGGTCGACCACACGCTCGGCCGCGTGCTAGACCTGTTCGGCATCGAGACCTCGGTCGTGCATCGCTGGGGCATGTAGCCGGCAGGCCCCCGTCATGCGCCGCAATTAACAAAATTGCTCGATGATTCGTTCGGATTCTTTTGCTTCTTAAGTGTCAGGCGTTGTTTTAAAGTTCATTTCTGTTTCAACGGGTAATTCATTAAAACGGCATTAAAAAGATTTATCGATGGATTGATAAATTAACCCGATAAAACACGCCCAACACGAAAAGAGGTTGATTCGACGAATGAAGATAGTCATTGCGGGAGCCGGAATCGGCGGGCTGACGGCCGGCGTTGCGTTACTGAAGAAGGGCTTCGACGTCACGATTCTCGAGCAGGCGCAGGCGCTCAAGGAGATCGGCGCCGGCGTGCAGCTGAGCCCGAACGCGACGCGCGTGCTTTACCAGATCGGCGTCGGCGACACGCTCGAGGGCCTTGCGTGCGAGCCGCCCGGCAAGCGCGTGCGGCTGTGGAACACCGGCCAGTCGTGGCGCCTCTTCGATCTCGGCGCCGCGTCGCGGGAAATCTATGGCTATCCGTACTTCACGCTGCACCGCGCCGACCTGCATCAAGGGCTCGCCGACGCAGTCCATGCGCTCGCGCCGAACGCGATCCGCCTCGGCGAAAAGGTAGAAGGCGTCAAGCAGAGCGGCGGGAAGGTCGAGGTCACCACGGTTCAGGGCAACGTCTACGAGGCGGAACTGCTGATCGGCGCGGACGGCGTGCACTCGCGCGTGCGGCGCGCGCTGTTCGGCCCCGACGAACCCGTCTATTCGGGCGTGATGGCCTGGCGCGGCGTGATCGAAGCGGAAAAACTGCCCGAACATTTGCGCACCGCTTACGGCACGAACTGGGTCGGACCGGGCGCGCACGTCATTCACTATCCGTTGCGCGGCCACAAGCTCGTCAACTTCGTCGGCGCGGTCGAGCGTGACGGGTGGCAGGTCGAATCGTGGTCCGAACGCGGTACGCTCGACGAATGCCTGAAAGATTTCGAGGGCTGGCACGACGACGTGCGCGCGCTGATATCCGCGATCGATATTCCTTACAAGTGGGCGCTGATGGTGCGTGAACCGATGACGCGCTGGAGTTCCGGTAACGCGACGCTGCTCGGCGATGCGTGCCATCCTACGCTGCCGTTCCTCGCGCAAGGCGCCGGCATGGCGATCGAAGACGGTTATCTGATCGCGCGCTGCCTCGAACGCTACGCGGGCGACCTGGCGCGCGCGCTCGAGCGCTACGAGGCGTTGCGTCTCGACCGCACCGCGCGGGTCGTGCGCGGCTCGGCCGCCAACGCGACGCGCTTTCACAATCCGCAACTTGCGCACGCCGAGGGAGCGGCCGAATACGTCGACCGCGAATGGAGCGAAGAGCGCGTGAAAGAGCGCTATAACTGGCTGTTCGAATACAACGTCGATACAGTCGAAGTCTGATTTCAGCCGCCTGCCCTCGCGGGCGAAAAGCCGGAGTAAGCGCTCGCGCGCCACTCCGGCTACAGCACAAAGGAGACGATAGATGGCCACCATACCCGCCGTCCTCGGACTGCACCATTTTGCGTGGCGTTGCCGCAATGCCGAGGAGACGCGTCACTTCTACGAAGACATCCTCGGCCTGCCGCTCACGCACGTGATCCGACTCGACCGCGTGCCGAGCACCGGCGAGTACTGCCCGTACGTGCATCTGTTCTTCGAGCTCGCGGACGGGTCGAACATCGCGTTCTTCGATCTCGGAGACAACACGGCAGCGCTGCCGTCGCCGAACACGCCCGCGTGGGTCAATCACATCGCGTTTCGCGTTGCGTCGCTCGACGAGCTCGAAACGATGAAGCAGCGTCTCGCCGAGAACGGCATCGAGGTGCTCGGCGTGACCGATCACCACTTCGTGCGCTCGATCTATTTCTTCGATCCGAACGGGTTGCGTGTCGAACTGACGACGGTCGTCGCCGATACCGCCACGCTCGAAGGCTTTAAAATACGCGCTCGCGGCACGCTCGATGCGTGGACCGCGGGACAGAAAAAAGCTGCACTGGAGACACGCGCCGCATGAGCGAGCTGAATTCCACTCACGACCCCGCTCTGCGCAGCTGGGTCGAATCGGCCAATCTGCCCGGCGCGGACTTCCCGATTCAAAACCTGCCGTTCGGCGCATTCGAGCGCGACGGCAACGCTCGCACCGGCGTGGCGATCGGCGATCGCATCGTCGATTTGCAGGCGCTGCACGATGCGGCACTGTTCGACGGCGATGCCGCGATCGCGTGCGCAGCCGCCGCGTGCGGCGACGGCACGCTGAACCGCCTGATGGCGCTCGAACCCCGTTATCTGAGCGCGCTGCGCCGCGCACTCTCCGCGCTGTTGCGCAGCGATTCGCCGATGCTGTCGCAGGCGCAGGCACGGGCGTCCGCCCTGCTGCCACGCATGGCCGAGGTGACGATGCGGCTGCCGTGCGAGATCGGCGACTACACCGATTTCCTGACGTCGCTGCATCACACCGAACGGCACGGCCGCTACAAGGGTCTCGCCGATCCGCTGCCCGCCGCGTTCAAATCGCTGCCGATCGCGTATCACGGCCGTGCATCGTCGCTGCGCGTGAGCGGCGGCGACGTGCGCCGCCCGCACGGTCAGTATCGCGATGCACAGGGCAATGTGCGTTTTGGCCCGGCGCCCGCGCTCGATTTCGAACTCGAGCTCGCCGCGTTTATCGGCCGCGGCAATGCGCTGACGCAACCCGTCGCGATCGACGACGCGCACCAGCACATCTTCGGCTACTGCCTGCTCAACGACTGGTCCGCGAAAAGCATTCAGTGGTTCGAGCAGGTGCTCGGGCCATTCCTTGGCAAGAGCTTTCACTCGAGCCTCTCGCCGTGGATCGTCACCGCGGAGGCGCTCGCGCCGTTCCGCAAATCGGCGCCTTCGCGTGCCGCAGGCGATGCCGTCATCATGCCGCATCTGAACGGCTCTTTCGACCAGCGAACCGGCGGCCTGAATATCGAGCTCGAAGCGTTCCTGTCGACCGCGAAACTGCGTGCCGCGGGCGCTGCGCCGATGCGCATCACGCACACGCATCTCGACAATCTGTACTGGACGTTCGCGCAGATGGTCGCGCATCACACGAGCAACGGCTGCAATCTGCGCACCGGCGATCTGCTCGGCAGCGGTACGATTTCCGGTGCCGACGATCTTTCGCGCGCGTGCCTGACCGAGCTGACGAACGCAGGCAAAGATCCGCTGCAGTTGCCGAACGGCGAAACGCGCACCGCTCTCGAAGACGGCGACGAAGTGATTTTCCATGCACGCGCCGTGCAACCGGGCGCGGTGACGATCGGCTTCGGCGAATGCCGTGGCACGATTGCGCCGGCATTCGATACGTCGCGCCCGAGCGGCGCGACGCCAGCGCGCAGCGAGGCTCACGTATGACCGCTCTGAACGGATATGTGCAGGTCGGCCATGGCCCGCGCAAAGTGATTGCACTGTCTGGCTGGTTCGGCAGCTCGGCCGACTGGCAAACGCTCGCACCGGCGCTCGACATCGACACATTCACCTATGCTTTCTTCGACTATCGCGGCTACGGCGAATCGTTCGAACGCGACGGCGCTTTCACATTCGCGGAAGCGGCAAGCGACGTGCTCGCGCTTGCCGATCGTCTCGACTGGCCGCGCTTCAGCCTGATCGGGCATTCGATGGGCGGCATGGCAATGCAGCGCGTGCTGCTCGCGGCGCCGGAGCGGATCGAGCGGATGGCCGGCATCTCGGCGGTGCCCGCATGCGGTTCGCGGATGGATGCGGCGCGCCTCGCAGGCTTCAGTGCGACCATCGACGATGTGTCAAAACGGGCAGGCATCATTGCCTTTTCGACCGGCAATCGACTGACGCCGCGCTGGAGTTCGCATCTTGCGAACGAATCGATGCGGCTATCGCGCCGCGAGGCGTTCGCCGGCTATCTTCCCGAATGGGCGATGCGCGATTTCTCGGCCGAGCTTGCAGGAAGCGCGGCCGCGCAGGTACCAGTCAAGCTTTTTATCGGCGAGCACGATCCGACGCTGACCGCCGATCTGATGGATCGCACATGGCTCGCGTGGTACGAGCACGCAACGCTCGAAACGCTCGCGAATGCGGGCCATTATGCGATGTACGAAGTACCCGTTGCGCTTGCAACGAAGCTCGAAGACTGGCTGAAACAAACGACGTAGCAACACCGGCCGCGCGCCGTGGTCCGGCGTGCGACCGCAGGAGACTTCATGTACGAGACCACCTATCTGCGCGCATCGACGCTCGAGGAAGCCGTCGCGTGGCTGCGCGAACATGACGAAGCACGGCCGTTATCGGGCGGCATGACGCTGATTCCAACGCTCAAGCAGCGGCTCGCGGCGCCGTCCCATCTGATCGATCTCACGCGTATCGACGCGATGCGCGGCATCGCGGTCGAAAACGGCGTGCTGCGCGTCGGCGCGTTGACGCGCCACGCGGAAGTCGCCGCTTCGCCGCTCGTCGCCGATGCTATTCCCGCGCTTGCGCAGCTCGCGAACGTGATCGCTGACCCGCAAGTGCGCAATCGCGGCACGATGGGCGGCTCGGTCGCGAACAACGACCCCGCCGCCGACTATCCGGCCGCCGTCATGGCGCTGGACGCGCACGTCGTCACATCCGGGCGGCGCATTGCCGCCGACGACTACTTCGTCGATACGTTCGAAACCGCGCTCGCGCCCGACGAACTCGTCACCGCGATCGAATACGCAATTCCGCTGCGCGGCGCCTATGCGAAGTTCCGGCAGCCGGCCTCGGGTTATGCGGTGGTCGGCGTATTCATCGCGCAGTACGACGACGCGGTGCGTGTCGGCGTAACCGGTGCCGGCGCATCGGTATTCCGCTGGCACGACGCCGAGGAGGCGCTGACTCGTGCGCTTTCCGAAGCATCGCTGGCGCCCGTGAAAATGGACACGTCGACACTGCCCGACGATCCAAACGCGTCGGCTGCCTATCGCGCACACCTGATCGAAACCTACGCGCGCCGCGCATTGCAAACGCTGCTCGCGCAGCCGCTGCGCCCGCGCGCCTAACGCAACCTTTTGTATGGGACGGGAGTACGCGCTGAAGCGCGCACGCTCATCGCCTTGCCGCCAGGAGACAAACACATGGAATTCACCGGATCGCAAACCATCGCCGCATCGCGCGAACACGTATGGCGTGGCCTGAACGACGCCGCCGTGCTGCAGGCCTGCGTGCCGGGCTGCGAAGCATTTACCGCCGAAAGCGACGACGAGTTCAAGGCTGTCGTGGTCGCCTCGGTCGGCCCCGTCAAGGCGCGCTTCAAGGGCACGCTGCTGCTGTCCGACCGCGATGCGCCGAACGGCTACAAGATCGCGGGCCAGGGCGAAGGCGGCATTGCAGGCTTCGGCAAGATGACCGCGACCGTCACGCTCGCGGACGCCGAAGAAGGCGGCACGTTGCTCACGTATGTCGCTGAAGCCCAAGTGGGCGGCAAGCTCGCGCAGATCGGTTCGCGGCTCGTTACGTCGGTGGCGAACAAGCTCGCGGCGGAGTTTTTCAAGCGGTTCAACACGACGATGAGCGCATCGATGAGCGCGGACGCTGAAGAACCCAGCGCTGCAGCGAAGTGAATGTCCCCGCGTGCGACCGTTATAGCAAGGAACAGGTGAATCATGGTTGAAGTTCAGTTGCAGGTGAACGGCGTCGATGTCCGGCATGAAGTACCGGACCAGACGCTGCTCGTCGAATTTCTGCGCGAGACGCTGCGCCTGACCGGCACGCACGTCGGCTGCGACACGAGCCAGTGCGGCGCATGCACGGTCAATCTCGACGGCGTTTCCGTGAAGTCGTGCACGGTGCTCGCCGCGCAGGCAAGCGGCGGCCGCGTCGTCACCGTCGAAGGGTTGAAGCCGGACGAAACAACCGGCCTGCACCCGGTGCAAAACGCATTCGTGCAATGCCACGGCCTGCAATGCGGGTTCTGCACGCCGGGGATGATCATGTCGTGCGACTTCTATCTGCGCGAAGCGCCGGCTCTCGACGAAGCGAGCATCTGCCACGGCCTCGAAGGCAACATTTGCCGTTGTACCGGTTACGTGAACATCATCGAAGCCGTGCGGCACGCGGCGCGCGAAATGTACCCGGAGCATGCGGCAGGCGCCGCGCATCGGGAGGAACAGCACTCATGATCGGCAAACCGATACCGCGTGTCGAAGACCAGCGCTTCGTCACCGGCAAAGGACAGTACACCGACGATTTTCGCGTCGAAGGCCAGCTATACGCGGCCTTTTTGCGTTCGCCGCACGCCCATGCGGCACTGAACTCGATCGACACGAGCGCGGCGCGCGAGGCATCCGGCGTCGTCGCGGTGCTCGTCGGCCAGGACTACGTCGACGACGGTTTGATCGGCTGCGACCATGTACCGAATCCGATCGACGCCGTCGATGCGACGAAAAAGGCATTTGTCACGTCGCTGACCGGTTCGATCTTCAATCAGCTGCATATTCCGCTGCCGGTCGATCGCGTTCGCTACGTCGGCGAGGCGGTCGCGATGGTCGTCGCCGAAACGCCGCTGCAGGCGCGCAATGCGGCCGAGATGATCGAGGTCGGCTACGACGTGCTCGACGCCGTCGTCAATGGCGCCGATGCGATGCATGAAGATGCGCCGCAGTTGTGGGACGGCGCGCCCGGCAACCTGTGTTTCCAGACGCAAATCGGCGATCGCGACGAAGCGCGCCGCATTCTCGCGACGGCCGACCATGTCGTGCAACGCGAGTTTCACCACAGCCGGCTCGTCAATTGCCAGATGGAGCCGCGCAGCGCGATCGGCGACTACGATGCGCAAACGGACACATACACGCTGATCTCGGGCAGCCAGGGCGCCGTGCGTCAGAAACTCGTGCTCGCCGGCGCGTTGAAGGTGCCGCCCTCGCAGGTGCGCGTGGTATGCCCGGACACCGGCGGCGGCTTCGGGCCGCGCTCGTTCGTCTACGTCGAGCAGCTCGCGGTCGTGTGGGCCGCGCGCCGCATCGGACGTCCGGTCAAATGGACCAGCGATCGTAGCGAAGCGTTTCTGTCCGACTATCAGGGCCGCGACCAGATCATTCGTTCGACGATCGGTTTTTCGAAAGACGGCCGCATTCTCGCGATCGACAACGAATGGATCGGCAATGTCGGCGCGCATACGGTGTCGTATGTGCCGATGTCGAATGGAACGCGCATCATGACGACCGTCTACGATGTGCCGGTCGCGGCCGTGCATGTGAGCGCGGTGCTGACCAACACGGTGCCGACCGCGCCATACCGCGGCGCGGGCCGGCCTGAGGCGCATCATGTGATCGAGCGCATGCTCGATATCGCCGCCGCGCAACTCGGCATCGACCGCACGGAGATTCGCCGGCGCAATCTGATCGCACACGAAAAGCTGCCTTATCGCAGCCCGATGGGCCTCACTTACGACAGCGGCGAGTTTTCGCGCAATATGGAACGCGCGCTTACGCTGGCCGAATGGAGCACGTTCGAAGCACGCCGCGCGCAATCGCGCGCACGCGGCAAGCTGCGCGGCATCGGCCTCGCGAACTACATCGAGTCGCCGGTCGGTGCGCCGCGCGAGCGGATCGAGCTGACGGTGCTGCCCGGAGAACAGGAAAGCGGCTACATCGAAATCGTGTCGGGTACGCAATCGACAGGGCAAGGCCACGAAACCACGTTCGCGCAGGTCATCGCGCATCATCTGGGCGTGCCGATGTCGGCGGTCAAGCTGCGCACCGGCGACACCGCATTCGTCAGCGTCGGCGGCGGCAGCCACTCGGACCGCACGATGCGCCTCGGCGGCATGCTGCTCGTCGATACCGCCGCGCAGATCATTGCGACCGGCAAGCGCGTTGCCGCGGCGCTCTTCGATATCGCGGAAAACAAGGTCGAATTCGCCGACGGCCATTTTGTCGATTCGACGACGAGCCGCCGCGCAAGCCTCTTCGAAATCGCGCGTCGCGTGGCGAGCGACGGCATGCCGGGCGAGCCCGGCAAGAAAAAGCTCTATGCGGAAGCGGAAGTCAACAGACGCGTACCCGCACATCCGACCGGCTCCGCGATCTGCGAACTCGAGGTCGATCCCGATACCGGCGTCGTCACGCTCGTCAACTACACGTCGGTCGACGATGTCGGCCAGCCGATCAATCCGCTGATCGTCGAAGGTCAGGTGCATGGCGGTCTCGCGCAAGGAATCGGCCAGGCGCTCTCCGAAACCTGCTACGTGGACCGCGAAACGGGCCAGGTACTGACCGGCTCGTATATGGACTACGGCATGCCGCGTGCCGGTGTCGTGCCGCCGCTGCGCGTCGAGCTGACCGAAGACCCGACGCATGGCAACCCGCTGCGCGTGAAAGGCGGCGGCGAAAGCGGCATTACGCCGGCCACGGCGACGATCTTCAATGCGCTCGCCGACGCGCTGAAAGAGATCGGCGACGAAGAGCTCGACATGCCGGCCACGCCGAAGGTCGTCTGGGAGTACATCCATCGCGACGCCGCGTAAAAGTCGCACCGCGTAGAAGCGTGGCTCTGAACCGAACACAAGGAACTGCAGCATGTCCACTGAATTCGTTGCAATCAGGCGCGATGGTCCGCTCGTCGACATCGTGCTCGACCGGCCGGCAAACGGCAATCTGATCAACGCCGATATGAGCGAGGCGATTATCGCCGCGGTGTCGAATATTGACGATGATGTCAAGCTCGTGCGCATCGGCAGCAGCAGCGCCGATTTTTGCAAGGGTCGTCAGTCGCCGATGCCGCCCGCCGACGCCAAGCCGTCTGCGGAGACCCTGCGGCGCGTGGTCGCCGCGCCGCCGCTCGCGTTGTACGACGCGTTGAAAGCGGTGCGCGTGCCGGTGGTGTCGGTCGTGCGCGGCGAGGCGATCGGCGTCGGTTGTGCGCTCGCCGGTGTCTGCGACATCGCGCTCGCCGCCGACAGCGCCGTGTTCCAGATCCCCGAAATGGAACGCGACATTCCGCCGACGCTCGTGATGTCCGCCTTGATCGGCCGCGTGCCGGTCAAGACCGTCGCACATATGGTGCTGAGCCGCGAACGGCTGAGCGCCACCGAAGCGCTGCATGTCGGGCTCGTGAGCCGCGTGGTTGCCGCGAGCGAACTCGATGCGGCCGCGCAAACGCTCACGCAGACGCTGCTCGGCTGCAGCGCCGTCACGTTGCGCGCAGTCAAGCAGTTCTTGCATCTCGCACCGGAAATGCCGGCGTCGGGCGCGAGCGGTTTCGCAGCGCATCTCGCCGCGACCGCGCTGTCGGCGCGCTTCTGATTTTCCGGTCGCAGCGGCACGCTGCAGGCGCAAGGCGGCATGCCCGAACGACACGAGCAGGACACAAGCAGGATACAGGCAGGATACAAGCGGCCTCCAGGCAACCCGCAAGCAGCCCATAAGCAATACGCACGACTTACCCATACGCATCGCACGAGGACCCTCCCTTGAGACCGAAGACAGTCATCCCTTCCACCGTGCAAGGCGCGGCGGCCCCGGACCTCGAACAGTTCCGCCTGCGACGCTTTCTCGAAGCGCTCGGCGAAGGCGAACTCGAACCGCGCGAAGAGCCGGTCGATCTCGCCGACGTTGCCGGGATCATGGAAGGCAACCCGCGCGCGGTGTGGTTCAAGCAGCCGGGCGGCAGCGATTTTTCGCTCGCGGGCAGCGTTGCCGCGAGCCGCACGCGCCTCGCGCAAGCATTCGATACGACGCCGCAGAACCTGCTCGCCACCGTGCGCGAGCGGCTCGCGGTCAAAGGCAAGCTCGTCGAGGTGACGCGCGAGGAAGCGCCCGTCCAGCAGGTCGTGCTGACCGGCGACGCATGCGACTTCACCGCGCTGCCCGTGCATTTGCAGCACGATCTCGACGGTGCGCCATATATTTCGGCGTCCATCGATTTCGCCGTCGATCCTGAAACGGGCTGGACCAACGTCGGCATTCGCCGGCTCATGCTGCGCGGCCGCCGCACCGCGGGCGTCGACCTCGTCGCGCCGTCCGATCTGCGCGCGATCAGTATTGCGCACTCGAAGCGCGGCGAGCGTCTGCCGATCGCGTTCGCCGTCGGCACGCATCCGGTCGATCACGTCGGCGCGACGATGCGCATTCCCGCCGACGAACTCGAACTCGTGGCGGCATTGCGCGGCACGCCGATGGGCGTCGTCAAATGCGTGACGAACGATCTGCTCGTCCCCGCCGACGCGGAATTCATTCTCGAAGGCTATCTCGACGAGCGCGGCCACGCGGAGCCCGAAGGCCCGTACGGCGAATTCCTCGGCTACTACGGCGGCGTCAAGACGAACCCCGTCTTCCATCTGACCGCGATCACGCACCGCCGCGAGGCGGTGTTTCAGACCTGCACGATCGGCGGCCGTGCAATGGCGCGAACCGATACCGCCCAGCTCGCGGCGCTGCGTACCGAAGTGACCGTGTGGCGCGCGCTCGAAACCGCCGTGCGCGAAGTGAAGGCCGTCTACTGCAGCGCAGCGACAGGCGGCATGTTCAACGTGCGCGTCGCATTGCAGCAGCGCGTGCCCGGCGAAGCGCGCAACGCGATCGCCGCGGTGTTTGCGTCGCTCGCAAACGTCAAGCACGTGTTCGTCGTGGACCCTGACATCGATATCTTTTCCGAAGAGCAGATGGACTGGGCGCTCGCGACGCGTTTCCAGGCGGACCGCGATCTCGTCGTGCAGAACGGCTTGCGCGCGATGCCGCTCGATCCGTCGCTGCACGGCCTCGCGCACGGCACGGCGAGCACCGCGAAGGCGGGCTTCGATCTCACGCTGCCGTTGCTCGCCCCCGGCGCGGTGCGGCCGCTCGAACATCGCGTGCCGACGCCGCCGCAATACGCGGGCGCGCGCTTCGAGTCGCTCGAAGCCGCGCTCGAGGACGGCCCGAAGCGCTTTGCAGAACTGATGGCGGCGACAGGTACTCGCGACGGACGCGAAGTCGTGCGCTGGCTCGAAGACGTCGAGGCGACGCGCACGATCACGCGCGATGGCGAAGGACGGTACGCGTTTTCGTAGCATCGGTCTCGCAGGCGCCAAACCCGCGCGAAATGCGGCGGTAACGAAGGCGTCCGCGAATCGATGCTTCTGTGCACGAAGCGAACGGGATAAAATCTGCGGCAACCGTTGGTCGGAAACGAAGGGTCGCCGCAGATATGAATTTGTCCATCAAGCAGCTCAAAGTGTTCCTCGGCGTGGCGAACGCCTCGAGTTTCACGAAAACCGCGCAAAGCATGCATCTGAGCCAGGCTGCGCTCAGCGCGATCATCCGGGAACTCGAAACCCAGCTGCAATGCCGTCTGCTGGAACGCACCACGCGCACCGTCGCGCTGACGGAAGCGGGCCGCGCGTTCTATCCGACCGCGATGAAAATCGTGGAAACGCTCGAAAAGTCGGTCATCGAACTGAACGAGCTCGGCCGCCAGAAGCAGGAATCGCTACTGCTCGGCTGCACGCCGATGATTGCCGCGAGCCTGATGCCGCAGGTGCTCGGGCGTTTCGCGGCTGCCTATCCTGCGTCGACCGTCGAACTCGTCGACCGGCCGCCCGGCGAGTTGCTGCGGATGGTCGAAGACGGCGACCTCGATGCGGCATTCGGTATATTTTTCTCGCAGCTTTCCGGCATCGACCGCGTGCCGATGTTTCCGTCAAGGCTCGTCGCCGTATCCGCGGAAAACGATATGTCGCTGGGCGGCCCGGCGGCGCGCGAGCGGCATGGCGTGCGCTGGAGCGCGCTCGAAGGGCTGCCGCTGATCACTCTGCCGAAGGACAATCCGCTGCAACGGCTGATCGAGGCGACGCTCTCGAAAGAAGAAGTGACCGTGAGCCGGCGCATGGTGGTCGGGCATCTGCAAACGGCAATCGCAATGGCGCACGAAGGTCTCGGCATCGCCGTGATGCCTTCTTTCTGCGAACACATCTGCAAGCACTATCGCGTGCAGATCGACGTGATACGGCCGGAAGTGGAGTTCTCGTTTTACCGGATCACGCGCAGCGGTCGCGATACGCTGTCGGTGCTCGATACGTTCACGGAGATGTTTGCGCAGGCTGCTCAACAACGGCCTTCGGCGCTCGCCGCGGAAGCCGCTGCGACCACGCAAGCAGCGCGGAAAACAGCGCGATAAACACGAACACCGCCGACACGTTCACGAAGAGCCGGCCGAGCGGCAAATGCATCGCAAGCAGCACGCCGCCGAGCATCGATCCGGCCACCGAGCCCAACTTGCCCACGCCAATCGCGCTGCCGACGCCGGCCGAACGCAGCGTCGTCGGATAGACGATCCCGGCCACCGCATACAGTCCAAACTGCGTGCCGATCACGCAGACGCCACTCGCAAACACCGCGGCAAACAGCAGCGCGACGGGCATCGGCATACCGAGCGATGCCGCAATCGGACAACCGAGCACCGCGAGCGTCAGCACGACAGCCATGCCATAGCGGTCTACGCAGCGGCTCAAGGCAAGCGCGCCGACCGTGCCGCCGACCGGAAACATCATTGCGACCTGCGCGGCGCGCACGGGTTCGAGATGACTCATGCCGAGCAGAATCGGTAACCAGTTCTGCAGAAAATGCAGCGCCAGCGAATTGAGCACGAACACGATCCACAGCAGCGGCGTGATACGGCGAAGTTCATTGCCGAACAACGCAGCGACACTCGCGCGCCGCGTTTGCGATTCGTCGTCGAGCACATAGTGCGCATCGGCATTTGCGCTCTGATCGGCGCCGAGACGGCGCGCGAGCTGCGCGATACGCCGAGAGTCGCGCCCGTTCATGATCAGAAAGCGGATCGATTCGGGCAGCAGGGCGAACGATGCAAACGCAACCGCCAACGCGGCGATGCCGCCGACGACAAACACGACCTGCCAGCCGAAATGCGGCAACAGCCACGAAGCAACCGCACCGCCGCCTCCCGCGCCGATCGAAAAGCCGGAGAACATCAGCGTAATCCATGTCGCGCGCCGCGCCTTCGGCGCGTATTCGGACACGAGCGCAACGGTGTTCGGCACCACGCCGCCCATGCCGATGCCGGCGAGAAAACGCAACAACGTCAGTTCGCCGAGCGAAGATGCGCGCGCGCTTGCCAGCGTCAGGATACCGAATAGCATCGTGCCGTAGATAATCGTGCGTCGGCGGCCGAAGCGATCGCCGCTGAAGCCGAGCAGCAGCGATCCCACCAGCACACCGAACAATCCGAAGCCGAAGACATGTCCGAAACCGGCGGCGTTCGTATGCCACTCGGCGATCAACGCGGGAGCGGAATAGGCAACGGCGACCTGATCGTAGCCGTCGATCAGCACGATCAGAAAGCACCATGCAATGAGGCCGATTGCGAAACCGCCGAGCTTCTGTCGCTCGACGAGCGCGGATACATCGACGGTGGAGCGGCGGCTGGCAGCCGTGCCGGCGCCGACGTGGGTATCTGAAACCACGGTCATGTTCGTCTCCTCCCTGCGCAGGTCGCCTTGATCGGCGAGCGTTGCGCCTGCGCTTTAGCGCAGGATTTTGTCTCGTTGGGCAGCATTCTGTTTGCGATGGCCTGACGAACCAGGCCGCAGCCGTCAACGAGTGTAGTGAAACGCACCAGCGAAGGGAATCAACGAATCATGATTGGTTGATCGAACGATTCGATGAATCGTCAAACTTCAAAAAAACTCAATTTCGCGGCTCAACGGCGAGCCGCGCTCAGCCGCGACGCTCGACCGCGGACGCGGCCCGATTGCCGCGCGCCATGCTCGAAAACACGCCGTCGCGGCGAATCAGACCATGGAACATCGCCGCGGCCAGATGCCCGAGAAAGCTTAGAAACAGCAGCATCGCGAGCCACGTATGCGCGCCGCGCAGGAACGCGTAAAGCCGCGGACTTTGCGGGACGATGGGCGGCAGATCCAAACCCGGAAACATATGCACCGGAAAGCCGCCCGCCGACAGCATCGACCAGCCGACCAGCGGCATCGCAAACAGCAACAGATAGAGCAGCCAGTGCGAACCTTGCGCAATACAGCGCTGCCAGCCCGGCATATCGCCCGGCAACGGCGGCGGACGGTGCGCGATACGCACGATCAGACGCAGCACGACAAGCACGAGAATCGCAATGCCGAGCGGCCGGTGGATCGCGATCAACGTCAGATGCAGCCGCGAAACGGTCGCGACCATACCGACGCCGATAAATAGCATCGCGACGACGAGCGGCGCCATCAGCCAATGGAAGAAGCGCGCCGGCAAACTGAAATGTGCGTGACCTGATTTCATTGATGCCCTTCTGCTATCGATGATTTCTGAGCCGCCAGCCCGTGCGCTTCTTCGCGAATCCGGCGATTGAACGATACTGCGTATGCGGCCGACCGGGCCGCGAGCAGTGGATCGTCGGACGGCTTGAGCCCATCGGGCAACACGGTCGGATCGTAGTTGATATCGCGACAGTCGCCATCGGCCTGCACGGTTTCGTGCTCGATCGTAAGCGTTCCCGCATCGATCTGCCGGCGATCGTCGGGCCATGCCTGCGTGGCGTCGTTCGTCACGTCGCCGGGCGCGGCCACCGTCAGAATCAGGTGCCAGCGCAACGGTCCTTGCGCCAGCCGGTCCGAAAGCTCCCCGGACAGATAGTTCGGCGCATTGCCGCTCGGCTTCGCGGGCGCATAGGCCGCTTCGGGAACCATCGCCCAGCGGATAAACGACGTATCGCCATCCGCATCGATCGCGCGGAACGCGTTGATGCTGTAATACGCGGCATTCGCGAAGCTGCTCGAAGGCGGATGCGCCTTGACCCACTGCTGGAACGGTTGCGTTTCAGGGTGAGCCGCGTAAAACGCCTTCAGTTTAGCCGGATCGGGCTTGCCCGTTGCCGGGTCGGGCTTGCCCGCCGCGAGCTGCTCGTAGAATGCTTCCGGCGTGTTGACCGCAAAAACCGGCGTATTGTTCATTCCGGTGCGCCACTGCGCATGATTCGGCAACTGGAATTCGAGCGCGAAGCTGCGTACCGGTGTGCCCCCGTCCGGTGCAACCGGGTTTGGACCGGGAATCGCAAAGCGCCCGATGACCGGAGTACGCACCGGGTCGAATACCTCCGCGCGCGAAATGCCGGATGCCTTGCCGTTGCCTTCGAAGTAACCGGCAACACATACGCCCTTCGCGTGATTGCGTCTGAACCCAGGATGCACGCCGCCATACGTTTCGAATTTATCGACGATGCGTTGCGGGCTCAACCTGTCCGGCGCGGCAAAACCCGCAATGTAGACAAAGGCGCCGCCCACCGCGAGCACCACGACACCGATTGCGCATAGCTTGCCGATTTCGCCGAGATGCTGACCTGGATGGCGCGCGAGTTCGGCCAACGAAAACGGTCGTTCGTTCATGAAACCTACCCTTAGCGTGAGATTTGCAAATGGGCGAACACAGGCTTCATGCGTTTATTCCATCAGCCCTCAAAGTCGTGCAAATGAAAGGTTAAACGTTTACATCGGCGCTTAACGAAGCAATGCAAACAATTGATGTCGCGTTTATCCTAGGCACGCTCGAACTTGTCCCGGGAAAACCTCACCATGTCTGAATGCAGCCAATTTGAACTATTCGGTTTCTGGCGATCGTCAGCGACCTATCGCGTGCGCGTCGCATTGAACCTGAAGAATATGAACGCGGAAGAGATGACCATCGATCTCGACGCCGGTCAGCAGCGCACCCCTGAATTTCTCAAGGTCAATCCGCTCGGCGCGCTGCCGACACTGATCGAAGCAGGGCAGCAGCCGCTGACGCAATCGATCGCCATTCTCGAATATCTCGAGGAACTGCAACCGGATCCTCCTCTGTTGCCGTCGGATCTCCAAGGGCGGGCGCGCGTGCGTTCCATCGCGTCGATGCTCACCGCGGACACGCATCCGCTCGTCGTACCTCGTGTGAAGAACTACCTGATGGAGCGCGGCGGCTTCGATCTCGCCGCATGGCGCGACTGGCAAATCCAGTGGTTCGGCACGGGAATTCGCGCCGTGGAAAAACGCCTTGCCACCGAAGCCGGCACCGGCATCTGGTGTCACGGCGATTCGCCGACGTTCGCCGATATCGCGCTTGCAAGCATCATCGCGGTGATGCGCGTGTTCCAGATCTCGATTCCGAATACGCCCACCGTCGACCGCATCATCGCGCAGTGCGATTTGCACGAGGCATTTCTGAAGGCGGCTCCGTACCGGCAGATCGGCGCACCGCCCGTGCCGATGCACGGCTGATGCCAAACCGTCAGTGCAACGACGGTTCGTCGAGGCCGAAGTGGCTGCGCAACGTGTCGTGCAGCGACAGCGCGTCATGCGCGATTGCGGGCGTCCATGTGCCCACCGCATCGCACATGCGCTGCAGTTCGCGGCAACGGTCGGCGAATTGCGGCTCGTGCACGATCAGGAATGCACCGCCCGCACTGTGCGCCCAGTCGCGTAATGCCGAGCGGTCGCGGGCGTCGATAATGCCCGCGAGCCGCGGTAGATCGGTGCCCAGGTGATCCTTTAGCATCGCGAGGTAACGCGACTTGTCGACGGCATCGAGTGTGTGCGGTTCTTCGGATGCTGCTAACGGATGCGGTGCGTCTGCTGCATCACGTCGTGTCTGCGCTGCCGGCGCGGCCTCCCACAGTGCGAGCAAGCCGGTTCGCAATTGCTGCAGCGACGCGGGCTTCGGAATATAGCCGGCGAAGCCGCGCTGTCGCCATTCCTGCGCCTGCTCCGCTCCGGTGACCGCGCTGAATGCGGTCACCGGCAGCGCGGGATGCGCGTCGCGCAGGGCCGCCATTAGCGCATATCCGTCCATCTCCGGCATATGGATGTCGGTTAGCACCAGATCGACTTCGGTCTGCGAAAGAACTGCGAGCGCCTGCTTGCCGTCGCCGACGACGATCGGCTCGCAGCCGAGCGCCGTCAACTGGTCCGTGATGAGCGCCTGATTCAGAGGGTTGTCTTCCGCCACGAGCACGCGCAAGCCGGTTAGTGCCGAGGGATGCGGGGCTTGCGCGTCACTGGCTGTTCGGGAAGAACGCTGGTCGCGCGAAGCGTTCAATGCGGGCGACACGGGCGTTTGCGATTCACCGCGCGCCGCAAATGAATTTCGCGCGTCCGGCACGGCATCGGCTTGCATATCGCCTTGTATATCGCTTTGTATATCGCCTTGCACATCGCCGCACGCATCGTCGTGCAATGCTTCGTCGTGCTGCTCGTCGTTCACTGCGCGCTCGACCGCCGCGCCTAGCGCGCGTTGGCTAAATGCCGTTACTTCCCACACACCGTCACTACGTGCGGCCGCGCCAAGCGGACCCGCGGGCGTCATCCATACCACATTGGCCGGGCGGCACGCGCGCAGTTGCGCGATGGCGTCTTCGCCGTACTCGCCCGTCACGATCATGAACGCCGGCCGGTTGATGCGCAGCCAGGTCGGCGCCGCATCGAGCGACGTTACACAGGTTACCTGCCATCCTTGCAGCGCCAACACTTCCTCGAACCACTTCGCCCCCGCCAGTTCCTGGCAAAGAACGAAAGCGCTGCCGCGCATCGCAGACGCAGGCCCCGATGCCGCGGCGGTCTGCGCCGCCATGCTTTCGTCGTGACCGGCAGGCATCGCGAGCGGCAAGCTCACCGTGAACGCGCTGCCGACGCCTTGCACGCTTTCCACGGCGATCTTTCCGCCCATCAGTTCGGAGAGCCGCACGCAGATCGACAGGCCCAGCCCGGTGCCGCCGAAGCGGCTCGCCGTACCGGGCTCCGCCTGCACGAAGGGCTTGAAAATACGCGCGACCTGTTGCGCATCCATGCCGATTCCGGAATCGCTGACGCGACAGACAAGCATGTCGCGCCCCGCGTCGTCCGTGTGTATCTGAGCGCCTAGCACGATCTTGCCGCTCGACGTGAACTTGAACGCATTGCTCAGCAGGTTATTGACGATCTGCACGACGCGCGTGCTGTCGCCTTGCCACACACGGTTCAACGCCGGCGACAGATAGGCGTAAAAATTCAGCGGCCGCTTGCCGGCCAGCGGCGCATACGACAGCGCGAGATTCTCGAGATCGTCGAGCGGATTGAACGGCTCGCTGACGAGCTTCATCATGCCGGCATCGATCTTCGAGAAGTCCAGAATATCGTTGACGATGCGGCGCAATCCGTCCGCCGCCATGCCGAGCGCGCGCACGCGCGGCTCATGCTGCTCGAGACCGGGGCTCGACGACAGCAACTCCAGATTGCCGAGCAGCGCATTCATCGGCGTTCGTATTTCGTGGCTCATGGCGGCGAAGAAGTTGCTTTGCGCGCGCATCATCGCTTCCGTTTCGCGTTGCGCCGCACGCAGTTGCTGACCAAGCGCATAGCGGGCCGAGATATCGAGAATCGCGCAGAACAGCACGTCTTCGTTGTCGTGGCGCGCCGATTCGTAGTTGATTTGCAGCATTGTGGCGTCCGGCACGGGCGACGCGTGCTGTGCCCCCGATGCGTCGGCCTGCCTCGGCAATGCGGCCACGATGAATTCGGATGCCGATGCACCGGTGGCGGCGGATGCAGACGCGATCGCATGCAGACTATGTTCCGTATAGGCCGCCGCGATATGCGGCGGCAAATGCGCCGCGTCGCCGAGGCGCATCAGATCGCGCGCAAGCTGGTTCGATGCCGCCACTGAAAAGTCCTGTTGCCGGACGATGCACAGCCCGACCGGCGTCGCACTGACGACGATGTGATTGATCGTCTCGTTCTCGAGTGCGCGCCGCGCTTCGTCGTGCCAATCGCGTAGCAGCCGCATGCCCCAGAACTTCGCGGTCAGCGCCATTGCGGCCACGATCACCAGTCCAAGCCCAACGATGGCGAACAGTTGGAGTGCCGCGCCGGCAATCACGGCGCGCCATGGCACATAGCTGACCAGCAGGCCGTGGCCCGGTGTCACCGCATCGACGAGTACGACGCCGCGCCACGCGTAATGGATGACGCCAACGCGCGTGTTGCTTGCGACGTCGCGCAGCCACTGCAGCGTCGATGGCGCGAGCGCCGGCTTCGCTGTGATCGAACGCTTGCCGCCCTCGCCTAATAACAGCGTTGCCGAACCCTGCGGTTGATCGAGCCCGGCGAGCATCGCACTGGCGTCGACCGTCATCGCGATCAGCATGACGGGTTTGCCGTCCACGCCCGGCATGCTGAGCGCGGTCACGACGGGTACGCCGAGCAGCGGGTCCGTGTAGGGTCCGATAAGCACACGCTCGCCGGCCGCGAGCGTGCGCTTGCCCGTTTGCGCCGCGAGTGCGTCCAGCGTCGCCTCGCGCAACGCGGCGGCAGTCGGCGAAGTCAACGAAGGCGCATGGGCACTCGTGTGCATGCCGGGCGCCGGCAGGATCGCTGCGAAGTCGCCATCGAGCCCGATCAACAGCGTTTGATAGGGCAGGCCGAATGCTTCGCGCGTCATGAACGTCGATTCGGCGGTTTCGGTGATGCGCCGCAGGTGCGCGCTCAGATCCGCACCCCATGCGTTGCGCGTCGCCTCGGAAACGACCACGTCGAAGGGCACACCGAGCGTTGCGGACCGGCCCGTCGCCACGCCGGACCGGCTGATCTGCCGAAGCAGGTCGTCCGGTGCATCGTGCGCGTCCAGCGTCTGCCGATAGAACTTCACCGTCAGTTCGCTGCGGATCAGGAACGACACACAACGATGCAGAAACAACGAAATGTCGGATGCATTCTGTGCGCCGATTCTGCGCTGCATATCGAGTTGCCTGTCGATCGCAAGCGTGGCGAGCAACGTGACCGATATCGCGATGATCGCGATCAGCGCTGCAATCGTCGCGGTGTACAAGCGTTGCTGACGCCGTGCATTCGCGGCGAGCGAGGCGAATGCGTCTGCGAGCGACTGCTGCGTGCGGTCGAGGATGTTGGGCATCGCATCGGGCAAGTATGAGCGCCGCCGTTCGTGGGCGACACCGTGAGTCCACTATAGGTCGTTTCGATGCCGCGGGGCGCGATATGTCTGATGGATCGGCGTAAGCCCCACCTCGACAA
This sequence comes from Paraburkholderia sp. SARCC-3016, assembly GCF_031119615.1. Lineage (NCBI taxonomy): Bacteria > Pseudomonadati > Pseudomonadota > Betaproteobacteria > Burkholderiales > Burkholderiaceae > Paraburkholderia > Paraburkholderia sp. SARCC-3016. The sequence goes on from NZ_JAVHZD010000013.1 coordinate 121,796, forward strand.
AAATTTATTGCGCCGTCAGCATGGCAATCGTCAGCGCCCCGAAGTGTGTGCGGGCCGGCTGACCCGAGTAACAACGGCGTTTTAGCGGCCCGTCCCTTGTGGACGGGCTATTTTTTCGCGCCGGCGCAAAACGCTGCGCATTCGCGTCGCGCAAAGCAATAAATACCGGCTCGCGATGTCGGCCGGCATAAATTTCCGTATCGCCCCGCTAGTTGGCGCGGGTATCGACGCCGGTCCACGGCGGATAAACCGGTGCGACCTTTCGCCCAGGAATAGTCATCGGGCGATGATAGGCTGATCACTTCGCGCGAGCGCCGCGTCGAACCCGCACCTCTCGCGGTCGTCCCGTGCGCATCGCGTTGAACCATCGCTAACCGGCAGCGGGAGAATCGCCATGCATGCACCTGTCGCCACGCTATCTGCGCACTTCGCCGCGATGGCCCGCAACAACGCGTGGTCGAATGCGCGGCTTTATCGGGCATGCCTGCCCTTGTCCGACGAGGCGTTCACCGAGCGCCGCGTAAGCTTCTTTCCTTCGCTGCAACTGACGTTGCACCATATCCTGCTGGTCGACCGCTACTACCTCGACGCGCTCGTCGACGGCGGCGCAGGCCTCGCGATTTTTGCCGACGAGACGGACCGTCCGCGCTGCACGGAGCTGTGGGCGGCGCAGCGCGAACTCGACCGTCAGTTGATCGCATTCTGCGACGCGCTCGACGATGGCGCGCTGCGGCGCGACGTCGTCATCGACCGCGGCCCGGACATCGGTCAGCAGCATGAGACGGTCGGCACGGTGTTGCCGCACCTGTTCGTTCACCAGATTCATCACCGGGGCCAGGCGCACGCGATGCTTGCCGGCACCGATGTGCCGCCGCCACAGCTCGACGAGTTCTTCCTGCTGGCCGATACACCCGCGCGCGAGCGCGAGCTGGCGGCGCTCGACGACAAGCGGTAGGAGGCGACGCAACGCGACGGAAGCGGCGACCGCACCGCAACAGGGCACAAAAAATGCGTCCGGCGACGCGGCAACTCGCGTTAAACTGGCTCCAGCATTCGCTCGCGGCTTCGGTGCACGGTGTGCCGGGCCGCGCGACAGAACGGTGAAGCTCCCCGTACAATGCTTGTTCTATAACGGATGAGGAAATTTTCGATGCGCACCACCGGGTCTTCCGGGGCAATGGCCCTGCTCACCGAGTACGACGACGCGACCGGGCGTGAACTGCGCACGCTGCGGCTCGAAGCGACAGAAGACGGCAAAGGCATTCTTCTCGTCGAAGTCGACGAACGCAAACCGGGCATTCATCGCGAAGTGCGTTACGAAATCACACCCGCCGAACTGATCGCGGCTATCCGCGCGCATGGCGCGGAACTGCCGGGCGAGCAGCACAACCATCACCGGCACGCAACCTGATCCGCGCGGCGGCGCGCTCGCAATGCCGCGCTGCCGCGTCTGCCAGCGTCTGCCTGCGTCTCCCTGTTTTCTCGCGCTCCTGCCGTTTTTTCTGCCGGTCCTCTGCTGCCGTTCCAGTTCCAGTTCCCGCTGCAATTTTCTTCGCCACACGCGGCTGTCATTTTCACCGGCGTTTTTCTGGTAGTCTGCCGACCGTTCGACATCGTCCAAATGCCGCCCGTGAGCCTTGCGGACGGCATCCAGCCATCCGCCCGGCGCAAACGGAATGGCTGTATGCAGCAGCCGCTCCAGCGCTGACGGGGTGTTGCTCCCGTCGCTTGCACGCGGCGCAAATGCGTCCATAATTCTTAACTTACCTGACGCAATTGCGGCTTCCCGAGCCGCGAAAAAGTAAACCGATGCTACATGACCTCGTCGAGCAATACGGGCCCGCGATCGTCTTCGCCAATGTGCTCGCCGCGTCGATCGGGCTGCCCGTGCCCGCGATGCCGTCCCTCGTGCTGTTCGGCGCGATGGCCGCCATGAATCCCGCCACGGTCGGCACGCAGCTCGTTTCGGTGCTCGTGCTCGCCATCTTCGCCACGCTGATCGGAGACAGCGCGTGGTATCTCGCCGGCCGCATCTACGGCGGCAATACGCTCAAAACGCTTTGCAAGCTGTCGCTCTCGCGTGACAGCTGTGTCAAGAAGACCGAGCGCTTTTTCGGCCGGTGGGGCGTGCGCGTGCTCGCCGTCGCGAAGTTCATTCCGGGCCTGTCGATCGTTTCGATTCCGCTGGCCGGTGCAATGGGCACGCCGTACCGCACGTTTCTCACGTTCGACAGCATCGGCGCCGCATTGTGGTCGGGCCTTGGCCTTACGCTCGGCGCGCTCTTCGCGCAGCAGATCGACATGCTGTTTGCCGAAGCGAGCCGGCTCGGCAAGCTGACCGCGGTCGTCGTCGTCGCGTTGCTGCTGCTTTACGCCGCCTACCGCTGGATGCGCCGTCGCCAACTGCTCAACAAACTCGCGAAGGCACGCATCAACGTCGACGAGCTGTACGATCTGATGTCGAACAAAAAAACGCCGGTGCTGTTCGACATCCGCTCCGAAGAAAAGCGCAAGCTCGATCCTTTCGTGATTCCGGGCTCGAAGTTCGCGGATGAACGCAACCTCGACGAGATCGTCGCGAACTACAAGCCTGACCAGAAGCTCGTCATCTATTGCTCGTGCCCGAACGAAGTGTCGGCCGCATGGATGGCCAAGGCGCTGACCCAGGCCGGCTTCAAGGACGTGGTGCCGCTGCGCGGCGGCCTCGACGCATGGCGCGACGCAGGTCGCCAGCTCGAGCCGCTGCCCGACGAACCCGCGCCGCACGTCGACGACGTCGGCATTTCGCCGAAGGCCGTGTAGCGATCCGCGCGGGCTACACCGTTTTATCTGAATTGATGCAACCGACTGATGCAACCGACGCAAGGAGCGGTCCGATGCTTGTAGCAACCCGCGATGGAGAAGGACAAGCCAGCGAAGTCGTCGCGGAAGCGCCGTACTCGACGCTGTCTACGCGGCGCCACCAGATGTTCCCGACGCTGACGCCCGCCGAAATCGATCGCGTGCGGAATTTCGGCGATCTCAATCACTGGCATGCGGGAGAATTTCTGTTCCGCACCGGGCACAATGGCCCCGGCATGATCGTAATGCTGTCCGGTACGGTGCGCATCACGCAGCGCGACGGGCTTGGCCGCGAGCACCTCGTCGTCGAACACGAAGGAGCGGGGCAATTCCTCGCCGAAGTCGGCCAGCTGTCGGGCAAGCGCGCGCTCGTCGACGGCATTGCGATGAAGCCGGTCAGCGCGGTGCTGATCCCGCCCGAGCGCCTGCGCGCGCTGATCATCGCCGAAGCCGAACTGGGCGAACGCATCATGCGCGCGCTGATTCTGCGGCGCGTGGCGCTGATCGAAAAAGGCGCGGGCGGCCCGATCCTCCTCGGCAAGAGTTACGATGCGCGGCTCGTCGCGCTGCAAAGCTTTCTGTCGCGCAATGGCCATCCACATTCGGTCATCAACGAGCGCGACGAAGAAGCGCTCGGCCTCATCGAACAGTTCGGCGCGCAGCCCGAAGACCTGCCGCTCGTGATCTGCCCCGACGGTCGCGTGCTGCGCCGTCCGAGCGATCCGGAACTCGCATCGTGCCTCGGTCTGCTGCCCGACCTCGACGAGAAACACGTGTACGACGTCGCGATCGTCGGCGCGGGCCCCGCGGGCCTCGCGACAGCCGTCTATGCGGCGTCCGAAGGACTGTCCGTCATCGTGCTCGACAGCCGCGCGCCAGGCGGCCAGGCGGGCGCGAGCTCGCGCATCGAAAACTATCTCGGCTTTCCGACCGGCATCTCCGGTCAGGCGCTCGCGGGTCGCGCCTTCGTGCAGGCGCAGAAGTTCGGCGCGCACGTCGCGATTCCGCTGAAGGTGAAAGCGCTGCATTGCGAAGAGCGGCCGCATCGGCTCGAACTGACCTGCAACGCCGGCATCCGGCACGGCAACGTGCGCGCGCATGCCGTGGTGATCGCAAGCGGCGCCGTGTACCGCCGTCCGTCGATCGAAGGGCTCGACCGTTTCGACGGCCGCGGCATCTACTACTGGGCGTCGCCGGTCGAAGCCAAGCTCTGCAAGCACCAGGAGGTTGTCGTGGTGGGCGGCGGCAACTCGGCGGGGCAAGGCATCGTCTATCTTGCGTCGCACGCGGCGCACGTTCACGTGCTGATCCGCCGCAGCGGCTTCGAAGCGACGATGTCGCGCTACCTGATCGACCGGATCCGTTCGCTGCCGAATGTGACCGTCCATCCGCAGTCGGAAATCGGCTGGCTCGATGCGGACGACAGCGGCCTGTCGACGATCGGCTTGAAGTCGCCGCTGCCGAACGGTCAGGACCGCTTTGAATCTCGGCATCTGTTCCTGTTCACGGGCGCCGATCCGAATACCGCATGGTTGCGCACGTGCGGCGTGCAGCTCGATGCGAAGGGCTTCGTGCTGACCGGCGCAGATTCGGCTTGCGATCTCGTCACTTCGGTCGAAGGCGTGTACGCGATCGGCGATGCGCGCGCCGGATCGACAAAGCGCGTTGCGGCCGCGGTCGGCGAAGGCGCGGCGGTGGTCGCGCAGATCCATCAGATGCTGGCTGTCGCGAACGGCGAAGCGATCGCACTCGGCGCGTAAGCACGCGAAGCGTAAGTACGCAAAAAGCGCCTGATAAGCGCGGCATCATCAGCGTCGAATGCCGCGGTCGAAGGCCGCGGCCGTATGCCTGACCTGGGGCGCGGTCGGATCGGCAGTCGAGCGCGCCCCTGCGCTCGACCTTCTTCAACCCAAGCTCAGTGCTCGACCTTTGCGCGCAATTCGCGCGCCGTTTCGAGCAGACCTTCATAGCCGGCGCGAGCGTGCTCGGGGAGGTCGGGGTCGCCGACCAGCGTGCCGAGCGTCTCGATCAGGCTATACAGAATGCCGCGTGCCGCGCTGATCGCGATATGGCCGGACTGCACCATTTCGCCCACATGGGTGACTGCTGCGTCGAGATGTTCGAGGTCGGGGTGTTCGGCGTCAGGCGCGCCGCTGTCGGGCCGCTTTTCAGGTGCATCGCCAGTCATGGTGGTGTGCCGTTTCGGTTAGTCCATCGTGGATCGGAAGCATTGTTTTCGTTATATACCGATCGCGCGCAGCCGTCACGCGCGCGATCGCACGCTTTCGATCGATGGGGCGCGACAGCGGGTCGCATCCCGCGCGTGAACCCGCGATAGCGGAAAGCGCAAGCCCCGATCTGGTCCCGCACCCGCAATCTGGCCGCGACTAGCGCAGGCGGCGCGTAGCGGTCCTCACGGCTTCCATTGATACACGACGATCTTCGCGCGTGCGTCGTCTTCGACCAGTACGTCGTACTCGCCGTTCGAGCGCAATGTCGCGCTGATGCCGAGTTCGACGTCGACCTGCCCGCTCGTGTTGCCGACCGCCGCACCGGGCGCCATATATCCGACCTCCTGCCCCGTGCTCGCGTCGTAGACGTCGATCCGCTGCGTATAGAGTTGCGCAACGAACACGTAGTTGCCCGCGGTCGCCACGCCGACGGTCGTGACCGGTGGATTCGACTGCAGGTTCCACTGCAGCGGCACCACGTATCGCTGCGTCGGATGGCCCGTTGTCCAGTTGTCGTAGCGCGCGAGGACCGGCCCAGCCTCTTTCCACAGCGACGAATTCCACGGTTGCGCCGCCGTATAGCCGGTGACGTACATCGTGTCCGTTTCGGGCACGTAAAGCACGCGGCCGGTGCCGGTGAATATCGCCGGCGTCGGAAAGGTTTTCGCGGCTGCATAGTCGTAGACCGGATTGCCAGGCGAGTCGAAGCCTTGCAACGGCAGTTCGCGGATGCCCTTTGTTGGTGTGCCGAACCACACGTTGCCGAGCGAATCGACCCAGATAAAACTGTTGCCGATCGTGCTCAATACCGACGGATTACTCGTCAATTCATTCGCATCGATGCCGCCGTTCCCGTTCGTATCGCGCCACATCCATTCCCCGACTGCCGGCTGACCCGCCGGATACCCGCCGGCGATCGGCAACTCCGCGAACATGCCCGACGGAATCGCGATGTTGCCGTGCGCCGGATCGAAGCGATAGATATAGAGTTCGTGCGAATACGGGTCCAGCGCATAGAGATACGGCTTGCCGCCGTTCAGGCGCCGCAGCATCGGTTCGCCGCGCACGAGGCGCCCGAGGTGCAATTCCGGATCGTCTGGATAGTCGAAGCGATCCACGGTGAAGGCCGAGTAGGTCCATTGCTTTCCGGCCGGGTTGTTCCAGTTCATCGCGAAGACTTTCGAACCGGTGTAGATCGTGTTCTCCGACGCCGGATCGAAGGTCGCGCCATCAACGAACAGCAGCCCGTCGAGTTCCCACCGCAACGCGCGCGACACGCCCGTAAACGCCTGCAGCACCGCGCCGGCGCCGACCGACGGCGAGTTCAGCTGGCGCGGCCCCTCGCTGTTCTGTCCGACATAGAGATTGCCTGCCTGATCGAATCCGAAACCGGTAATGCCGTTGTAGCTGCCCAGTTGCACAGCGCCCGCGTTGTGGAAGATGCCGCGCGCAGTGCCCATCGAACCAGCCGGCGTCGTCAGACCGCTCGCGCTCCTGTTGTAGATGAGCAGTTGCTGGCTCCGTCCGTTGTCGGAGATAAACAGCTGACCCGATGGCGCAATCGAGATATCGGTCGGCACTACACCGGCAGGCAACACCGGTGCTCCCGCGATCGGCGCACCGCTCGACGAGTAGTGCGCAATCGCATATTGCCCCGTCATCGCACCGGTAATGACCCATAGCGTCGAATCGGTATCGATCGCGATGCGGCCCGGCGACATCACGTTGAACGAGCGCAGGCGCTGCATCGTGTTCGCATCGTAGGCAATGACCTGATTCGCGTACTGGTCCGACACGTAGAGCGTCGTGTCATTGGCCGCGAGACCGCGAATACCTGCGTCGGTGCCCGTGCTCACCGTATCGACAACGAGAAAGCTGTTCCTGGTGGCATTCGCGCTGTTGGCGATACCGGAGGCAAACGGCGCGCCCTGCGCGATGTTGCTGACGAGCCGCCGCGTGATGCCGTACCACTGCTGGTTACCCGGCGGATAGTCGGCACCGGTGAGCCCGTTGTTCTGATTGCCGATCGACATCGCCGCATACACGTATGTGCGGTTCGACGCGATCGCCTCGCCGCCGCTCGCGCCCCAGCCGTGCGTCGCGCCGCCGACCGCAAGCCTGTCGCCATTTTTGTACGCGGCAATTTCGCTGCCGCTTTCGTCCCAGCCGCAATCGACATAAACGGTGCCATCCGGCGCGACGTTAATGGCCTGAATGTCCTGTTGCATCCATTTACCATCGCCATAACCAAATGTATTGCCAAGCCATGAAGTGGCGTAATTCAATTTCGATTGTGCGTTACAACTAATAGGGACAAGGCTGCTCAATGCGAGCAGCGCCGCACCCAGACAAGAGAGGGTCTTCAAGTTCTGCGTCCTTGCGGGGGATAACGAAGCGAATTGCGGGCGGGACGTGGGGACCGGGCGCATCACGCGCCGGATTCCCGTTACACTGGATTCGTCCGCAGAATACCGCGACGCTCGAATCGCAGAACTGGATTGAAATGGTGGAAATACCGCTCTATTAGGCGATTTGGAATGCGTGCCTACGGTTTACTCGGTGCACATCGAAATAATTCGGCCCTTTTATAGGCTCATTATCCGACGATATTTATAAAGGACTCGATGAATTTTTACGGCGTATTTCGAAGCATTTTTATCGAAACGGTTTGAGGCAGTCAAAGCACGCCGTTTCTGCGATACAGAAGCCGCGGCACCACGCCGAACGCGACCAGATTGCCTAGCGCAACGAGCACAAGGCCGGTCACTGCCAGCACCGACCATCGGTAACCTTCGAACACTGTCGATACCGCGAGCGCGACGAACGGAAACAGCACCGTGCAGTAGGCGGCGCGTTCCGGGCCGATCCGGCCGACGAGCGTCAGGTACGCGGTAAAGCCGATCACCGAGCCCGGCACAGCGAGATAGACAAGCGCGCCGAGATATCGCGCGTCGGTCTGAGGCGCGAACGACAGGCCAGCGAGCGCGCTGCCGGCGGTCAGCACCGCCGCGCCAATCAACATGCCCCAACTGTTGGTGACGAGCGGATGCAAACCCATCGCCTGCATTTTGGTCGATAGCAGGTTACCAATCGAAAAGCACATCGTGCCTGCGAGTGCAATCGCGAGCCCGAACCATACGGCCTGTTCGCCGAGATGCCCGCCGATCTGCTGCAGCGAGAGGCAGACGATTCCGGCAAAGCCGAGCAACGCGCCAGCGATTGCCGCCGGCTGCAGCGGCCGGCCCAGAAAGATGCGCCCGTTGATTGAATTCAGCAGCGGTGCGGTCGAAAAGACAACGGCGACGAGGCCGCTCGGCACCGTACGTTCGGCGTAATAAAAACAGAGGAAGTTCACGCAAAATAGTGCGAGCCCTTGCGCCACCAGATATCGCCACGCGCCGCGCGGCGGCCGCAGCGGACGCCGCATCGCCGCGACCAGCGCGAACAGCACGGCCGACGCGAGCCAGAAGCGATAGGCAATCGACACCGGCGGCGGCACATCGCCGAGTTGCCATTTGATCGCGATCCACGTGGTGCCCCAGATCAACACGGTCACCACATAAAGCAGCAAATTCATCTAACGCACCTGCAAGGAAGGAAGAGCCCGACTATGCGGTTTTGCACGCCGCAGCGCATGTCTGGAATTGCGCACTTTCTGCATGAACGGACGAGCGTGCCGGCCGCCGGTCTTATACTACGTACGAACATGCGCCGACGAAAATGACCCCCGTCCCTTCTCCCGACGCGGCTGCTGCCGCAGACCCGGTCGATCCGCCGTTCGGCGTCCATTCGATCTGCCATACGCTGGCCGTGTCCGATGCAACGCTCGACCGCTTTGCATGGCTTGGCGACAAGCTCGCGGTCGCCGTCTGGACTCGCGAAACGAGGGAGGCGGAAACAGCCTACGAGCAGCCCGGCCATCACACGCTCTCGTGCTATCTCGACGGCGGCCATCGCACCGAACGGCAAAAGCTGCCGGGCCGCTACGGCGCACCGAGCCGGCTGTGCGCGCTGCCCGGCGACCACGAATCGCGCTGGTGGGTGCGCGGCCATATGCATTTCGTGCATCTGTACTTCCTGCCCGAGCATTTCACGCGGCGCGCGATTCGCGAACTCGATCGCGAGCCGCGCGAACTGACGCTTGCCGACCGTACGTACTTCGAAGATGCGCGCATCGCAAGCTTGTGCCAATCGCTCGTGAACGACCGCTGGGACGATACCGACGGACGTTTGCACGCCAACGAAACGGCGCACGAAATGCTGTCTCTGCTGCTGCGCTCGCAAGGCGTGAGCCGCACGAATGCGCCGCTCAAGGGCGGCCTCGCCGTGGCGACACGCCGGCGCCTGCGCGATTACATCGACTCACACCTCACGCAAGCGCTGACACTGGGCGAACTGGCGAATGTCGCTAACCTGTCCGAATACCATCTTTCGCGAATGTTCCGCATTTCGTTCGGGTTGCCGCCGCACGCGTGGATCGCGCAACAGCGCATCGAACGTGCACGCGGGTTATTGCGTACCACGTCGCTGCCGCTCGCCGACATCGCAATGCGATGCGGGTATGCAAATGCAAGTCACTTCAGCCATCGCTTCCGCGAGGCGCTTGGCGCAGCGCCGACCGTTTATCGATGCGCGTTGCGCAACGAGGAGACACGATGAAAATCCGCGAATTCGGCGTCGAACGCTGGATGGATCTATATGAGAACCGCTGCGAACTGAACCTCGCGGAAACCTGCGTCGAATCGTTGACCGTCGGCGAACTGCTGCGCATCGCGGGCAAGGAAGACGCGCTGCTCGGCGAGATCCTGCCGATGAAGCTGACCTACGGCGCGATCGACGGCAGCGACCGGCTGCGCGCGAACGTCGCATCGCTCTACGACACGCAGCGCGTGCCGAATGTCCTGATCACGCACGGTGCGATCAGTGCGAATGCGCTGGTCTACGAAACGCTCGTCGAGCCCGGAGACCACGTCATCTCGGTGCTGCCCACCTATCAGCAGCACTATTCGATTCCGGAAAGCTACGGTGCGAACGTCGATATCCTGCGGCTACGCGAAGAAAACGGCTTCCTGCCCGACCTCGACGAACTGAAGCGCCTGGTAGCCGCTAAAACGCGCGTGATCGCGATCAACAATCCGAACAACCCGACCGGCTCGCTGATGGACCGCGCGTTTCTCGAACGGCTCGCCGATATCGCGCGCTCATGTGGCGCGTATGTGCTCAACGACGAGGTGTATCGCGGCACCGATCAGCACGGCAACGGCTTTACGGCGTCGATTGCGGACCTCTACGAGCTTGGCATCAGCACCGGCAGCATGTCGAAGACATGGTCGCTCGCGGGGCTGCGCGTCGGCTGGATCGCTGCAGAAACCGACGTGATCGCCGGCGTGCGCACGCATCGCGACTACAACACGATCAGCGTCGGCATGCTTAACGATCTGCTCGCGTCGATCGCGCTCGAGCACCGCCGCGACTTGCTCGAGCGCAATCACGGCATTCTGCGCACGAACCTCGCGCTACTCGACCGGTGGGTAGACGCGGAACCGGCGCTGTCGTATGTGAAACCGAAGTCCGGCACGACCGCGCTCGTGTGCGTCGACGTCGATATGAGTTCCCGCGACTTCTGCGTCGCGCTCGTCGAGAAGACCGGCGTGATGTTCACGCCGGGCAGCGCGCTCGATATCGAAGGTTATGTGCGGATCGGTTATGCGAACAGCACCGATGTGCTGGAGAGGGGACTTGCGAGGGTGTCCGGCTTCATGAAGGACCTTGCGCGCCGTTAGCCGTTAGTGTTGCTCACCCGATCCGGCACGGCGCGCTACGGTCGCGCTTACGTCGTGTGATCTCTGCGGCGCAGCGCTTCGGGCAAGCCGAACATCAGAATCGCCGCGCATGCGAGGCTCATACAGCCGATCACATACAGCGCCGGCGTCGTACTCCCGGTCACGTCGCGAATCCGGCCGACCATCACCGGGCTCACGATACCGCCCAGCTGACCGAGCGTGTTGATCAGCGCCAGACCGCCCGCGGCGCCGGCGCCGGTCACGAGCTTCGGCGGCAAGGCCCAGAACGCCGGAATCGAAGCGACCACACCGCCGCCCATCACCGCAAGCGCAATCACGAGGAACACGGTCTGCTTGTCGAAGATGCCCGCGGCAAAGAAGCCGACCGTCGCCATCAGCAACAGACCCGCAACGAACTTGCGGCGCTCGCCGGTCGCGTCCGATATGCGCCCGACGATCACCATGCACAGCGCACCGCAAATATATGGAATCGCGGTCAACAGCCCGATGATGGTCGGGTTATGCGTACCCGCGCTGCGAATCAGTTGCGGCGCCCAGAAGTTGAGCCCGTACGACGCGACCTGGATCAGGAAATAGATAAGGCCGAGCGTCAGAAAGCCCGGCGTGCGGATCGCTTCGCCGAACGACTGGCTGTGATGCTTCTGCTGCGTTTGACCTTCGATCTGACTCGACAGGTAGAGCTTTTCCTGCGGCGTCAGCCAGTTCGCATCTTCGACACGGTCCTTCAGCACTTTCAGCACGAGCAGGCCCAGCACGATGCAAGGCAGGCCGCCGAGCAGAAACAGCCAGTGCCAGCCGCGAATGCCGAACACGCCGTCCATATAGCCGAGCACGAGGCCCGACAGCGGTGCGCCGAACAGGCCCGAAAACGCGGAGGCGAGAAACAGCAGCGACGTGATACGGCCGCGGAAGCTCGCCGGGAACCATAGCGTCAGATAATAGAGCACGCCGGGCGCAAAGCCCGCTTCCATCGCGCCGATCAGAAAGCGCAGACCGTAGAACTGCCATTCGGTTTGCACGAACACCATGGCCGCCGTCGCGAGACCCCATGAGATCATGATGCGCGCGATCCAGCGCCGCGCGCCGACCTTGAAGAGCAGCATATTGCTGGGCACTTCGAAAATCACGTAACCCACGACGAACAGGCTCGCGCCGAGACCATACGCGGTATTCGAAAAGCCGAGGTCGCTTTGCAGCTGAAATTTCGCGAAACTGATGTTGATCCGGTCGAAGAATGCGAACAGATAGCAGATCATGATGAGCGGCATGAGCCGCCATGCGACCTTGCGGATCAGCTCAGCCGCGTCTTCGATGCTCGTGGCCGGTTTGTCTGTTGCGACTGCGCCTAGATCACTCATTCTGCGTCTCCATGCCGGATTCGGCTGCCTGCCTTCCGGTCGTCGGTGTTGTTCGTGGACTGTGTCCCGTTCAATTCGTCAGGGGTTCGAGCAGTATTGCCGTTCGTGTTTAGCTAAAATTCGCTACTCACATGCAGACGATGCCTTCCGGCACCGGATGCAGGTCCTTGTTGCGGCCGGCCTTGGCCACCTGTCCCGAGGTCTCGTGACCGAGCAGCGCGGGCAACGCGCGCGACAGCGTGATCAGCCTGTCGAGATCGATACCGTGCGGGATGCCGACTTCCTCGCACATGTTCACGAGGTCCTCGGTGCAGATGTTGCCCGACGCGCCCGGCGCGAACGGGCAGCCGCCGAGGCCCCCGAGCGACGCGTCGAAGCGGCGCGCGCCGGCTTCGTATGCGGCCATCACGTTCACGAGGCCGAGGCCGCGCGTGTTATGGAAGTGCAGCGTCAACGCGCTTGCCGGCATGCGCTCGAGCGCGCGTTTGACGATGCGCGCAACCTGGCGCGGATTCGCCATGCCGGTCGTGTCCGCGAGCGTAATGCCCTGAAAACCGAGCGCGAGATACTTGTCGACGATCGACATCACGAGGTCTTCGTCGATCTTGCCTTCGAACGGACAGCCGAACGTCGTGGCGACCGTGCCGTTCAGCGAGACCGGCGCGCCGCGCGTGAATTCGACGATATCCGCGAATCCGGCAAGCGACTGATCGCGCGTCATCCGCATGTTCGCAAGATTGTGTGTCTGGCTCGCCGACATCACGAGATTCAGCTCGTCCGCGCGCGATTCGAGCGCGCGCTCCGCGCCGCGCCGGTTCGGGATCAGCGCGACATAAATCACGTCGGGATTGCGGCGGATCTGATGAAACACGGCCTCGCCGTCGCGCAATGCCGGGATCGCTTTCGGCGACACGAACGAACCTGCTTCGATGCGCGAAAAACCGGCCGTCGACAGCGCGTCGATCAGCGCAACCTTGTCGGGCGTATCGACCCACGTCTTTTCGATTTGCAGGCCGTCGCGCGGAGCGACTTCCTGCACGATCAACCTGTCGCATGCGATATCGAAGTTCATTGCACCGCTCCTTCGTTACGAAGCCGCTCGATGTCGGCGGGCGCATAGCCGAGTGACGCAAGCACGCCGTCCGTGTGTTCGCCGAGCGTCGGACCGCTCCAGCGCACTTCGCCCGGCGTATCGGACAGTTTCGGCACGATACCCGGCATCTTCACCGATGCGCCGCCCGGCAGTTGTGCCTGCAGCAACATCTCGCGAGCCTGATAGTGCGGATCGCTAACAATATCCGCAACCGAGTAGATGCGGCCAGCCGGCACTTCGGCGCGCTCGAGCGCGGCCATCACGTCTTCGGTCGAATGGTGCGACGTCCATGCGGTGATCGCCGCATCGAGCATCGCGCTTTGCGCGGCGCGGCCGTCGTTGCGCGCCAGCGCCGGATCGTCGGCGAGGTCGGGACGGCCGATTACCTGCATGAGCCGCTTGAAGATCGGATCGCTGTTGCCAGCGATCACGACATAAGCATTGTCTTCGGTGCGGTACGTGTTCGACGGCGCGATGCCCGGCAGCGCACCGCCGCTGCGCTCGCGCACATGGCCGAGCAGGTCGTACTCGGGTACGAGGCTTTCCATCAGATTGAACACGCTCTCGACGAGCGATACGTCGACCACCTGACCTTCGCCCTGCCCGGTCTTCACGCGCAGCACCGACATCAGCGCGCCGATCACGCCATGCAGCGACGCGAGCGAATCGCCGAGGCTGATGCCGACGCGCGCCGGCGCGCCGTCGGGCTCGCCGGTCGTATAACGGATACCACCCATCGATTCGCCGATCGCACCGAAACCCGGCCGGTCGCGATACGGGCCGGTTTGTCCGTAACCGGAAATACGGACCATCGTCAGTTTCGGATTGATGGCGTGCAAGGTGTCCCAGCCGAGGCCGAGCTTTTCGAGCGCACCGGGACGGAGGTTTTCAACGAGGATGTCGGCGTCGGCGACGAGCCGCTTGACGATATCGGCACCATCGGCCGATTTCAGATTGACGCAGATGGATTTCTTGTTGCGAGACTGGAGGTACCACCAGAGCGACGTTCCCTCATGGAGCTTGCGCCATTTGCGAAGAGGGTCTCCGCCGTCGGGTGCTTCGATTTTGATCACTTCGGCGCCGAATTCCGCAAGAAGCCGTGCGGCAAACGGCGCGGCGATCAGCGTTCCGATCTCGACGACCCGGATACCTGTAAGAGGGCCACTCATGATGCTGTCTCCTGATGCTTCAAGGCGTTAGGAGACAGCTTAGAAGCCCCACGGACACAGCGTCCAACCTCCATTCACCAATGACCTTTCGCGATACGCGAAAGGTCGTTTTCCCGCCGATGCCGGCGGAAATTCGTTTCGCAGTGCATCAAACCGCGGTTTCCACCGCCCGCAGGTGGTCGAACAGCAGCCGCCCGACCGGCGAAAGCGAGCCGGCATCGCGCACGACGATCACCAGACTGCGTTCGGCCCACTCGTCTTCGAGCTTGACGGCCACGAGGCCGAGCGGCCGCCCCATGATCTGAAATACGTTCGATGGCAGCACGCCCACGCCCATATCGGCCTGCACCATCCGGCAGACCGCGTCGAAGCCCGGCACATGAATGCGCAGCCGCAGCGGTTTGCCGGCCTGGCGCGCGGCCATATGCGTGCGCGCATTGATCGAGCTGGCCGAATGCAGGCCGACGTGGTCGCTATCGAGCGTTTCCGCGAATGCAATCCGCTCTCGACCCGCCAGCGGATGGTCTTCGCGCATCACGACGACGAGAGAATCGTGCCGGTAGTGCGTGGTCTGCAGGCCGCGCGTGTCGGCCTCGCCCGAACAGATGCCGAGGTCGGCCAGACTGTCCGCGACGGCCTCGACGACACCGCCGCTCGGCCGCTCTTCGAGATCGATCTTGATCTGTTCGTTAACCGAAAGGAAGCCGCGCAAGTCTTCCGGAAGGAATTCGACGATCGCCGACAGATTGGCCATCATGCGCACATACCCGCGCACACCGGTTGCGTGACCTGCGAGTTCGATACCGATATTCTCGACGTCGCGCATCACGCGCCGCGCGTGATGCAGCAGCGTTTCACCCGCCGGCGTCAATGTCATGCCGCGCGCGGTTCGCTGAAACAGCGTCGCGCCGACGGCCTGTTCGAGTTCGAGCAGCCGTTTGCTGGCAGCCGAGATCGCGATCGCTTCGCGTTCGGCGGCACGCGTGAGCGTGCCCTCTTCGTAAACGGCGATGAATAGCTGAAGCGTCGTGAGATCGAGTCGTCTCAGCAGGCTTTTTAAAACCATAGGTGGGGTGCGCAAGGGCGGGAAGTGGGAGCCGGTCCGTATTTTGCCGCGATGCCGCGCACAGCGCTGGCGAACGGGCAAAACGCGCGATGAATGGCGTTTTTCCGCACTTCACACCGTATTTGCCGCAGGTTCGCTTCGCATAATCGCGCTACGCTTCGGCTGACACCGAAGCCCGGTCCGGTCGACATTGGCCGCTTCAAATCGCTGCCGGCTGCAATACACGAACCGCCTCGTTCCTTTCCCGCGATGCCTGCATCGTTTCGCCGAAGCTTCAGTCGAACGCGGACAGCGAAACCGGATCGCTAGCCGGAAATGTATCCATCAACGCCTGATCGACGAGCCACTCGTAATGTTCGCTCGCGCTGCGCTCCCTCTGTGCGAGTGTTTCTTCGTCAAATTCGAAAACGGGTTTGATATGCTGTTTCATGATGCGCTCCTCGAAAGCATGAAAGGGGTAACGTCACGTTCAGTATTGGCGCGCGGCACGTCGGCCACAATCGTTATGCACCGTTCAACGCTGCCAGACATACGGCGTCCTCTGCCAATGTGCACAGAGGGCAATCATCCGAGGAGAGCAATGCATGCCGAGCGTCGCGATTGCGATCTTTCCGGGCGTACAGGCCCTCGACGTCGCCGGGCCGGTCGACGTCTTTGCGGAAGCGAACAGGTTTATCGACAGTGCAGAGCACTACCGTGTGACGCTGGTCGCCGCCGATGCGGGCACGATGCGCGCGTCGAACGGTATGTCGCTGACCGCCGACGCGACCTTCGATGCAGAGCGGCGCAGCTTCGATCTTGCGCTCGTCGCCGGTGGCCCGGCGTTGCCCGAAGCCACACCCGATGAACGACTGCTCCAGTGGTTGCGTTTTGCGTCGGCACACTGCGGCCGTTATGGGTCGATCTGCACTGGCGCGTTCGCGCTTGGCCACGCGGGGCTGCTTGACGAACGCAACGTCACGACGCACTGGCAGCATGCGGCGCAGCTCGCCGCGCAGTTTCCGCGCGCGAACGTCGATTTCGACCGTATCTATCTGCGCGACGAACGTCTCGTCACATCGGCAGGCGTCACGGCCGGTATCGATCTCTCGCTCGCCCTCGTTGCCGAAGATCACAGTCCGCAAGTCGCGCTTGCGGTCGCGAAACGGCTGGTCGTGTTCTCGCAGCGCCAGGGCGGACAATCGCAGTTCAGCCCGTATCTGACTGCGCCAGCCGACGAGGCTTCGCCGGTTGCGAAAGTGCAGGCGCATGTCATGGCGCATATCAGCGAAAGCTTCACGGTGAAGCAGCTCGCAGATGTAGCGGGGATGAGCGCCCGTAATTTCGCGCGCGTATTCGTGCAGGAGACCCACGTCACGCCACATGAATTCATTGAACGCGCGCGCATGGACGCCGCGCGCAAACTGCTCGAAAGCACCGGCCTCGCCCTGAAGACAATCGCCTACGATTGCGGGTTCGGCACCGCGGACCGCATGCGCATCGTGTTTACCAAGCGTATTGGCGCAACACCGATGCAGTATCGCGAGCGGTTCAAGCATATGTAGCGCAGCACCCGAAGTGCCTCGCGCATGGCCCGGGCCAAGGCAAATCCTCAATTTCCCGTGAGAAAATAGAACAGCAATTCATAACTGTCTTTCACGGGATCAATACCATGTCCGACGCATTCTCTGCTTCGTCTTCCATTTGTGCGGTCGTCACGGGACACACTCGCGGTTTCGGCGAAGCGCTCGCCGACACCCTGCTCGCGCGCGGCGTTTCGGTGCTCGGGCTATCGCGCAACCGGCATGCAACGCTCGCCTCGCGCGGCGACGCCGCATTCGAGCAAGTCGAACTGGATCTGTCGAGCATCGAGCAGATCGCGCAATGGCTTGGCGGCGGTCAGCTGCAGCGCTTTATCGGCGATGCACGACGCGTATTGCTGTTCAATAACGCCGGGACCGTGCAGCCGATCGGTCCGCTCGAGGTGCAGGATCCTTCCGCCGTTGCGCAATCGGTCGTGCTGAACGTCGCTGCGCCGTTGATGCTGTCTACTGCTTTCGCCACCGCCGGCGCAGGCGCGGCAGACCGGCGCATCGCGCATATCTCGAGCGGGGCGGCGCGGAACGCGTACGCGGGCTGGAGTGTGTATTGCGCAACGAAGGCCGCACTCGATCACCACGCGCGTTCGGTCGCGCTCGATTCGAATCGCGCATTGCGCATCTGCAGCATCGCGCCGGGCACACTCGATACAGACATGCAGGCGGAGCTTCGCGACTCGACTGACGAGCGCTTCCCGATGCGAGGCCGCTTCGTCGAATACAAGCGCACCGGTAAGCTCGCCACGCCGCACGATGCCGCCGTCAAAATGATCGACTTCGTGTTGAGCGATGCATTCGGCACAACCCCTACCGCCGATCTGAGGGAATTGCCGTAGCGCGGCGCCTCATCGGCGTTTCAGTTAGTGCAAAAGGTTCGAATATTTTAATCGGCTACGCAGTAGCCGATTTTTTTATCGCTGACCCTGGACATTTTTTTTATCTTCCATCCGTTGTAGCTTGATCAGACAAACCCATGATTAAACGAGGTTTCTGGCAACTATGTCAGTGCTACTGATTGCACGTTACATAAGTGCAGTCGAAGCGGCACGATCTCGGCACAACTGACCGATCTATGGAACAAGTGCGAGAAAAGCGGTATGAAGTACTGGACGGACTGCGAGGCGTCGCTGCGATCAGCGTCATGCTGATGCACTACTCGGAAAACACCGCGCATCCGTTATTCAAGACTGCGGACATCGCGGTCGATCTGTTTTTCATTCTGAGCGGCTTCGTATTGATGCACTCCTACAGGAAAAAACTCCTGTTTGGCCTGAGCGCCCGTGAGTACATCAAAAAGCGCATCATCCGGCTCTATCCAATGTTCGCCATTTCAATGGCAATCGGCATTCCTGCGCTATTGATAGCCGCGGCAGCCGGACTAGCGGATTATCCGCTGCGCGCGATGATTGTCGCGTCGCTGAACAACCTGCTATTCATGCCCTACCTCGGCGATCACGGAGTCGGAAATTTCGTCGGCGCCACTGCACATTTCCCCGTTGAAAAATTCACCGTCGGAGAGATCTTTCCGGCCAATCCGTCCGCGTGGTCCCTGTTCTTCGAAATGGTCGCGAGCGTCGCGCTGCTCGTACTGGTCCGGCTGCAAAAACGCGACCTGATCAGAATCATCGTCGGGAGCGCATTTCTGTTGCTCGCGACCGGCGCGTTGCTAGGCTGGGAGCACAAGGGCGCGGTGCCCGTGTTCTTCGGCGCAGGCTGGGGAACGCACAACTTTTTCGTCGGCTTCATTCGCGTGGCGTATGGATTCACAATGGGCGTGCTCGTCTACCTGCTGCATGAGAAGCCGTTGCCGCAGCGCTTCGGTGGCGTGCTGTCGGGCATCATCCGTCACGACATCGCGCTGTACGCGCTATTGGCGGTGATCGTTGCCTGTCCGTTCGGCGTCAAGGGCCTCTTCCCGATGGCAGTGATTTTCGCTGTCGCACCGCTGATGGTCTATCGCGGCGCGAGTATCGCGCCGAGCGGGCGCATCGGTGCGCAGCTTGCGCACTTCCTCGGCTGGTTGTCGTATCCGGTCTACTGCCTGCATTTCCCGATCGGGCGGCTCGTCTTTATCTACTTCCCTCACAGCGAGCAGCATCCGGTAGAGACGATCGCCGTATCGGTCGCGCTGACCATCGCGGTCTCGGTGGTCGCAACCAGGCTGATCGAAGAGCCCGTGCGCGCGTATCTGACGAGGAAGTTCGCGTCGAGAAAGCGCGAGAGCCTGAAAAAGGCAGGCTCTGTTGTTTGACGGCAATGCCCAGCGATCACTGACGGTGATCCGCAGCGATCCGCAGCGACTACACCGCACTTCCCGAAAACCCTCACCTTTTCAGGCGCTCGCGGCCGTCGCTTCGCATCGACCGAGGAAAATCTCCCTTAAAACGCGGCACTTTCTTTGCGCCCAAACAAAAAGCGAGCGCCCAAGGCACTCGCTCCCGAAAAACCTCACCTTGATCCGCCGCACACCCAACATCGGTGCGGCAGCTGCAAGGCCAATGTGCGACGCGAGTCAAACCTTCCGGCGGCTGCGGCGGAACTGGTCGAACAGCACGGCGAGCAGCAGAATGCCGCCGCGAATCAGATACTGATAGAACGTCGGCACGTTCAGGAGACTCATCGCGTCCTGCACCGAGCCCATGATCAGCACGCCGACGAGCACGCCCGAGATCGTCGCGACACCACCCGTCAGCGAAACGCCGCCGAGCACGCACGCCGAAATCACGCCGAGTTCGAGGCCCACCGACGTCTTCGGGTCGCCAAGGCTCATCCGCGATGCGAGCATCACGCCGGCAAAACCGGTGACGAGCCCCTGCAGCACGAACACGGTGATCTTGATGCGCGTCACCGGCAAACCGGCGAGCAGCGCCGCTTCGCCATTGCCGCCGACCGCGAGCACGTTCTTGCCGAACACGGTCTTGCGCAGCAGGAAGCCGAACAGCACGAAACCGACGATATTGCTCCAGATCGGATACGAAATGCCGAGGAACGAACCGCCGCCGAAATCGAAGAAGCGCTCTTCGGAGATCATGACCGCATCGCCGTTCGACGTGATGTACGCGAGACCGCGCACGACTTCCATCATCGCGAGTGTGACGATCAGCGAGTTGATCTTGTAGCGCGCAACCAGCACACCGTTCACGAGCCCGACCGCGCCGCCCGCAAGCACGCCGCCGGCGACACCGAGCAGCACGCTATGCGTAGCCGTAATCAACGTCGACGCGACCACACCCGAAAACGCGACGATCGACGCGACCGATAGATCCACCTCGCCGAGCGCGAGGACGAACATCATCGTTACCGAGATCGAGCCGATCAGCGTGACCGACAGCAACAGGCCCTGCATGTTGCGGCTCGTCAGGAAGTCGGGCACGGTCAGCGAGAGCACGGCGAACAGGATGATGAACACCATCACGATGCCGGACTTGTTGATCAGATCCCACGTGCGCGCGGCGTGCGACGGCGCGCCGGGCTGCGCGGCACGGGTAGCTTGGGTGGTCGGAGTTTGCATGGTCATCTTCATCCAGTGGCGCGCTAGCCCGCACGCCGTTGCTTTCGGCGGCTCAATGCGGCAGAGCCAGTTTGATCAATTGGTCAGGGGTGGCCTGCGCCTTCGGCAGATCGCCGACAACGCGCCCTTCTTTCATTACCAGCACGCGATCGGCAATGCCGATCACTTCGGCGAGATCGCTCGACACGACGACGACCGTGCGTCCCGCTTCGGCGAGCTCGTACAGCAGTTCGTAGATTTCGGAGCGCGCGCCGACGTCGATGCCGCGTGTCGGCTCGTCGAGCAGGAAGATGTCGATGCGCTCGGCAAGCCAGCGCGACAGAATCACCTTCTGCTGATTGCCGCCCGACAACGTACCGATCGCCGTCTCGGTGTTGCGTGTCTTGATCGACAGCTTGTCGATATATTCGCGCGCGAGGTCGCGTTCGCGCTTTCCGTTCAACAGAAAGCGCGCCGCGCTGAAATGTCGCCGCGCGCTGATGTTCAGATTGTCGGCCACCGACGCGATCGCGACGATGCCTTCCTGCTTGCGGTCTTCGGGGCACAGCGCAATGCCGGCGCGCACCGCGTCGCGCGGCGTCGAGAACGCCACGCGCTGGCCGTTCAGTTCGATATGGCCCCCGGTCGGCGTAACGGCGCCGTAGATCAGCTTCATGAGCTCGGAGCGACCCGCGCCCACGAGTCCGAAGAAGCCGACGATCTCGCCCTTCCTCGCGGCAAACGACACCGGTTCCGACAGCCCCGGCCCTAGCAGCCCCTTCACTTCGAGCTGTACCGCGCCGGTCTCGCGGGCACGGTACCCGTAGACGTCCCGAATCGACCGGCCGACCATGCAACTGATCAGCCGGTCGCGGTCGAGGTCTGCAACCGAGTCGAACGTTTCGATGCGACGCCCGTCACGGAACACCGTGACGCGGTCGCACAGTTCGTAGACTTCATCCATCCGGTGCGTGACGTAGATCACCGCGCGACCTTGCGCACGCAACGCATTGATGATCCGAAAAAGATTCTCCGTTTCTCTGGCGGACAGCGAACTCGTCGGCTCGTCGAACGCAATGACGCGCGCGTCGCGCATCAGCGCCTTGCCGATCTCGATCATCTGCCGCTGCCCGATCGACAGGCGCTTGACCTGCGTGTTCGGATCGATCGATTCGCCGAGACGCTCGAGCTCGTCGACGGCGCGCTTGACCAGCGCCTTTTCGTCGAGCACGCCGAACCGGTTCGGCAATTGCCCGAGCATCAGGTTTTCGGCAACCGTCAGCTCAGGAACGAGATGCAACTCCTGGTAGATGATTGCGATGCCGGCCTCGATCGCCGCTTTCGTCGTCGTGAACTTGTGCTCGATGCCCGCGAGGCGCAGCGCACCCGACGCGGGCTGATTCACGCCCGACAGCACCTTCAGCAGCGTCGATTTGCCCGCGCCGTTCTCGCCCATCAGGCCGTGCACCTCGCCGCTGCGCACCTGGAACGACACGTTGTCGAGCGCAAGCACGCCCGGGAAACTCACGGAGATTCCGTCGAGCTCCAGATACGTGCCGCCTTCGGCGCGCGGCCGCTCTTGCTGCGCAGCGGCGCTTGTTTCCGCATTGACCGTCATCGTTGATGTTTCCGTTATGCATCCCGCAAACCTGCAACTGCGCGCTACATCAGGCCGAGCCGTGCGCAAAGGCCTCCCGGTGGTCCGGGTGGCCCGGCCTGCCGAAACCCGCCCTGCCTTAAATCCCGAGTTCCGTGCGCACGTCCTTCCAGTTCTCGCGCGTCATCAGCTTGCCGGTGGTCTGCGTATCAGCCGGCGGTTGCTTGCCCGTCTTGATCCAGTCGACGAGGTTCTGCGCGCTCTGCTTGCCGTGATTTGTCGAGCTCACTGCGATCGTGCCGTAGAAGCCCGTCGGTTCCTTCTTCTGGAACTCGGCGAACGCTTCGCCCGCACCGTTGATGCCGACGCCGATCACGTCCGAGCCCGGGATATGCACCTGCTCGGTCGCGCGCACGCCGCCGAGCACCGTCTCTTCGTTCAGCGCGAAGATCACCCACTTCTTGATGTTCGGGTGCTTCGACAGAACCGGCGATGCCGCGTTGAAGCCGCCTTCGTCGTCGGTCGTCTTCTGCGGCGCGTCGAAGATGTTGTCCTTCTTGAAGCCGTTGGCGAGCAGCGTTTCGGTCGCGCCGTCGGTGCGCAGCTTTGCGGTCGGCAGTTCGTAGTCGGTGATGCGGATCGCGCCGACTTCTTCCGGCTTCCAGCCGCGCTTCTTCATTTCGTCGCTGATCGCCTGGCCAACCTGATTGCCGATCTTGAACGCCGACATGCCGAGGTGCGGCACGCCCGCGAGCGGCTTGCCGGTCGAATCGACGAGCTGGTCGTCGACGGTCACGAACTTCATGTTGTAGCGCTTTGCGCGCGCCTGAATCGCCGGTCCGAGACGCACGTCCGGCGGGCAGATCACGAAGCCCTGCGCGCCTTGCGCGCCGAGATTGTCGATCGCGGCGAGCACTTTCTCGCCGTCAGGCGTGCCGATGTTCACCACCGAGAAACCTTCCTTCTGGCCAAGCGCGGTCGCTGCCTTTTCCTCGTTGATGAACCACGCCTGCTCCGGCATCTTCACGAGCACGCCGATTTTCAGCGGTGCGTCGGCGTGCGCGGACAGAGGCAGTGCGAACGGCGCCGCGCACAGGGCGGCCACGAGCGCGGACAGCGTCAGGCGGCGAATCGGGTTGGTCATGCGTGTCTCCTTTTGAGTCGTTGAACCGTAGGTGCGGTTGAATACGTTGATTGCCTTGGTTGCTCTGGTTGCTCTGGTTGCATTTGTTACTTCAAGTGCGCTTCCTGTTGCTTCGGATACGCTGGTTACTTCAATTGCGGCTTGTTTTGCGCACGTCGATGCCCTCGGTGCACGCGGCGCCGCTTTTCTCTCGTTACCCGGATTTTTCCCGTTCAGTCCTCGAAAGGCTCGACTGCATGGTGGCTGCCGAGCAGGAACGCATCAGCCACCAGGCGCAGCGGACGCACGTCGACGTCCTGCTCGCCGTGATCGATCAACCACTGAAAACGCTCGTACAGTGCCGGATATTCGCGTTCCGCCCCGAGATCGACGGGCTTGCCCGCGACCGACAGACGCTTGCCGCCTTCCGTGAGGAACAGCGTGCCGTCGGTCGTTGCGACTTCGATTTCCCATTGCTCGACCGGGCCATAGCGCCAGTCGAACGACGCATGCACAGGCACGCCCGCTTCGTCGACGAAATCGAGTTCGGCAGCGATCGGCGCCTGACGGTTTGACGGCACATGAAGCTCCGCAGACTTCAGGATCACTTCGCGCGGCAGCATGCGCGTGACGATCGACAGCGCGTTGATGCCCGGATCGAACACGCCGAGACCGCCCGGCGTCCAGATCCACTCCTGGCCCGGATGCCAGCGTCGCACGTCTTCTTTCCAGCGCACATGAACCGATTGAATCGCGCGCTGCGCAAGCCAATCACGCGCCACTTCGACGGCCGGCGAATAGCGCGAATGCCAGGTCGCGAACAGCGTGCGGCCCGCCGCGCGCGCCATCTCGCGCAGCACTTCGACTTCGTGCACGCTCGCGCCGGGCGGCTTTTCGAGCATCACATGCTTGCCGGCCGCGAGCGCGGCGCGCGCCTGATCGAAGCGCACGTGCGGCGTCGCGCACAGCGAAATCGCATCGAGGTCGGGCTCGCCCTGCAGCAGCGCGTCGATGGTCGGATAGTTGCGCACGCCTTCGACTGTCGCATTGCGGCTCGCGCACGCGACGAGTTCGAAGCGCTCGAGCCCCGCAATGGCGGGCAGATGCTGGTCACGCGCGATCTTGCCGACGCCGACGATACCGATCGAAAGTTTTCTGTTCATACTGCCGCTTTATTGCTGCTGTTTTAACGGTTACGTGCTGATTGACCGCACTCGCATCCGCGCCGAGTGTCCCGCTTGCCGCGCGTTTCAATGACCCCAGCGCAGCGCGAGCGGATTCGCTTCGCGCGCGAGTTCGAGCAGTTCAGCGCGCGTCGCACCCGACAGCGCTTCGAGCGGATGACGCACCGCATCGCTCCTGATCACGCCGCCTTCCATCATGACGGTTTTGGTCGCACGCAACCCGCACTGGCGATTTTCGTAGTTGATGAGCGGCAGGATCCGTGCGTAGCCGGCGCGCGCCTCGTCGCGGCGCCCGGCGCGGAACGCGTCGAACACAGGACGGATCAGGTCCGGCAGCAGCGCGCTCGACATCGTGCCGGTCGCGCCGGCGTCGAGGTCGGGCATCAGCGTGATCGCTTCCTCGCCGTCGAACGGCCCTTCGATCGCGTCGCCGCCGGCGGCGATCAGCGCGCGCAGCTTCGCGGCCGCGCCCGGCACTTCGATCTTGAAGTAGCGCACGAGCGGCAATTCTTTAGCGACGCGGACCAGGAACGGCACCGACAGCGCAACGCCGGAAAGCGGCGCATCCTGAATCATGACGGGCACGCCCGCCGCATCGGCGATGCGCGCGAAGTGCTCGAACATGGCGTTTTCATCGACGCGCAGCGAAGCGCCGTGATACGGCGGCATCACCATGATGATGCTCGCGCCCGCCGCGACAGCGCGCCGCGCGCGCTCGCTGGCGATCTGCGTGCTGAAGTGACTGCAGGTCGCCATCACGGGAACGCGGCCCGCCGTATGCGACAGACACAGATCGACGAGCGTGTCGCGCTCCGCATCGGTCAGCACGAATTGCTCAGAGTAATTCGCGAGAATGCAGATGCCGTCGACCTTCTGATCGACCATGCAATCGATCACGCGCCGCTGGCCGTCGAGGTCGAGTTCTCCCGACGCGGTAAACGGTGTCGGCGCGACGGGGAAAAGACCGGAGAAGCGAGGCGAGTTAACCACTATTTGAGACTCCTGTTGTTCTGCCGTGCACAGCGGGTAAAACCCGGGCGCAATCTTGAATTAGCCAAACTATATGCGCGAGCGATCCGTCTAGTGATTAGTGTTTTCCCCCATTCTCGCAGCATAAAAAGTCATTCTATTTGTCTGCCAGTGAGAGTAAATTCCCGGTATGCGGCACGTAATACTGGTGTCATTGACCAACGCGCTCCAGAATTCGACGGGCGCCGCCGCAACCAAAAGTCTAGCTACAGCAAGGCTTGGCACAGACACCCGGCATCGCATATAGTCTTACTATATTGAACAAAATCGATCGAGACAACATGACTGATCAACCCCGCAAGCTCCGCTCGGCCCAGTGGTTCGGCACCGCCGACAAGAACGGCTTCATGTACCGCAGCTGGATGAAGAACCAGGGCATTCCGGATCACGAATTCAACGGTAAGCCGATCATCGGCATTTGCAATACGTTTTCGGAGCTTACCCCTTGCAATGCGCATTTCCGTAAGCTCGCCGAACACGTAAAGCGCGGCGTGTTCGAAGCGGGCGGCTTCCCCGTCGAGTTCCCGGTGTTTTCGAATGGCGAGTCGAATCTGCGGCCCACCGCGATGTTCACGCGCAACCTCGCGAGCATGGACGTCGAGGAATCGATCCGGGGCAATCCGATCGATGCGGTCGTGCTGCTCGCCGGCTGCGACAAGACCACGCCCGCGCTGCTGATGGGCGCCGCAAGCTGCGATGTGCCGGCCATTCTCGTGACCGGCGGCCCGATGCTGAACGGCAAGCATCATGGCCGCGATATCGGATCGGGCACCGTCGTCTGGCAGTTGTCCGAACAGGTCAAGGCCGGCAAGATTTCGATTCACGAGTTCATGTCGGCCGAAGCGGGCATGTCGCGTTCGGCCGGCACCTGCAACACCATGGGCACCGCATCGACGATGGCGTGCATGGCCGAAGCGCTCGGCGTGACGCTGCCGCACAATGCGGCGATTCCCGCGGTCGATGCGCGCCGCTATGTGCTCGCCCATCTGTCCGGCATGCGTATCGTCGAGATGGCGCTGCAAGATTTGCGGCTGTCGAAACTGCTCACGCGCGAAGCATTCGAAAACGCGATCCGCGCGAACGCGGCGATCGGTGGCTCGACGAATGCGGCGATTCACCTGAAGGCGATCGCCGGCCGCATCGGCGTGGATCTTTCGCTCGACGACTGGACGCGCATTGGCCGCGGCACGCCGACCGTGGTCGACCTGCAGCCGTCGGGCCGCTTCCTGATGGAAGAGTTCTATTACGCGGGCGGCCTGCCCGCGGTGCTGCGCCGCCTCGGCGAAGCGGGCCTGCTGCCGCACCCGGATGCCTTGACAGCGAACGGCCACTCGCTGTGGGACAACGTGAAGGACGCGCCGAACTATAACGACGAAGTGATTCGCCCGCTCGACAAGCCGCTCGTCGCCGACGGCGGTCTGTGCGTGCTGCGCGGCAACCTCGCGCCGAACGGCGCGGTGCTGAAGCCGTCGGCGGCCACGCCCGCGCTGCTCAAGCACCGCGGCCGCGCAGTCGTGTTCGAGAACTTCGACGACTACAAGAGACGCATCGTCGACCCGGAGCTCGACGTCACCGCCGATTCGGTGCTGGTCATGAAGAATTGCGGTCCGAAGGGCTATCCGGGCATGGCCGAAGTCGGCAACATGGGCCTGCCGCCGAAGCTGCTCGCGCAAGGCGTGACCGACATGGTGCGCGTGTCCGATGCGCGCATGAGCGGCACCGCGTACGGCACCGTCGTGCTGCACGTCGCGCCCGAGGCGCGCGCGGGCGGACCGCTTGCGGTCGTGCGCGACGGCGACTGGATCGAACTCGACTGCGAGGCCGGCAAGCTGCGCGTCGATATCGACGAAAAGGAGATGGTCGCGCGCCTTGCCGAATGGAAGGAAATGCAAAAGCCGAACCCGAAGGATGCGACCGGCTACCGGAACCTGTATGTCGAGCACGTGCTGCAGGCCGACGAAGGCTGCGACTTCGACTTCCTCGTCGGTTGCCGCGGTGCGGAAGTGCCGTCGCACTCGCACTGACGATCGGCCTGTCAGGCGCAAACAAGGGCCGTCGAGGAGGCCCTTGCGCGCCCGATTCTCTTCCGCTTCCTCCCTCGCGAGAAGCCGGCGTGATAGTTGCGCCGGCAACCACATTTGCCAGGACGCGCCAGCCGCGATGCGCGGCGAGTCTGCGCGCGCCCCGCGTCCTCCCTCGGCCCGGCTAGCCTAGCCCGCGCGCCGCGAGCCCGAGAATCGAATCGGCATCGACGCGCGCGTTTTCGAGCTGCACGAGGCTCGCTTGCCGCGCGCCGAGCGCATCGCGATTCAGGATCGCCGTCAGAATCGCCTTATGCCGCGGCAGCGACAACGCGTGCGTATCCGGGTGGCGGCTCGTCAGCTTGATCGACTCCGATAGCGCAAGCGACATCATGTTGCCGATATACGCGAGCATGTCGTTGTGCGTTGCAGCCATGATGGCGCGGTGAAATTCGAGGTCCGGCTCGAGCAGCGCGCCGGCGTTTTGCGCGTGTTCCATCTGGTCGTACGCGGAGTTGATCCGTTTGAGGTCTTCGTCGGTGGCCGCTGTCGCCGCAAGCGCCGCGGCCGCCGGTTCGATGATGCGCCGCACCGTCATCAGCGCGCGGAAGAACTCGCCTTCGGGGATGCTGTTGAGCGTCCAGTACAGCACGTCGGGATCGAGCATGTGCCACTCGTCGCGACCGCGCACGATGCTGCCCACACGCGGCTTCGAAACGACGAGCCCTTTCGCCACGAGGACGCGCGTCGCTTCGCGCAGAACGGGTCGGCTCACTCCATACTGTTCACAGAGGGTGGATTCCGCCGGCAGCCGTTCGCCCGGCTGCAACCGCCCGCTGACGATTTCGATGCCCAGTTCCTGCACGATGCGGGCATGCATGCTTTTTCGTTTCTGGAGGTGCCGATAGTCCATTGCCGTTTGTTTTCGAAGCCGCTCGAATGCGGACTTTGTGCGCGGAACCGATGGCGGTCAGGCCGCTGTGGACCGGCACACTGGGCGGGGCCCGCCGGGGTGAGCCAAGCATAGCATGCGAGTCACGAGTTGTTGCCTGGTGCAGAGACCAGGTGCGGCGAGCAGGTTCGCTTCTTGCTATGGGCAGGTTAGCGGAAGTCGTACCGCTTTTTGCGAGGGACATGACAATGAAACGCAAATTCTTCGCTGGACTGCTTGCATTGGTTTCCCTGGGCTGCCAGGTCGCATTCGCCGCGTCATCGGAGCAGGACGGCAACAAGGCGTGCCGCCGCGACGCTTTCCGGCTTTGCTCAGCGGAAATTCCGAACAAGGACAAGATCGAGGCCTGCATGAAGCAGCACTACGATCAGCTATCGCCTCCATGCCAGAAGATGTTCCAGTCCTCGTCGTCCAACAATGATGGGAAGTAAAACTCAAGGAGAATTATGCAGATGAAGACTTCGGCTCATAACGGATACGCGATGAAGCACAAGACGAAGCTCGCCGCGTGGCTCGCCGGCGCAGCGCTCGCCGCCGGCGCGGCAACCTGCGCCGTCGCGCAGGACAACCCACAGACGGGCAGCACGCAAGGCAGCGCGGCAGCCCAGACGGCAAACCCCTCAACGAGCGCGGCACCCGGCGCCGCAAGCATGACCAGGGCGCAGCGCAAGGCCGCGCAAAAACAGGCGCGCAAGGAGGCACGCGCGAAGCGCACTGCCGAACTCAAACAGCTCGAACAGCACGGTTACCAGCCGGGGCGCGACGATCCGAACTATCCGGACGACCTGCAGAACGCACAAAGAAAGGCCGGCATCGGCCAGGGCGCGAGCCAGTAGCAGGCACGCTCGACAGTTCCGTCCAACATTTCACGCCGTAAGCGCCGCCGGAACCGGCCGCGGCGCCCTGCGCTGCTGAAACACGCAGGCAAAGCGTCTATGTGATACTTCCGACGCTCGACGGCCGGTCATTTCGCTCCGCATTGCGACAGCCGGCCTTGGTATAAGACAATCCGCCAAGACCAAGCCATTCCAGCCAAACATGCCCACATCACTAGAACAAGCGGACGCGAAGCCCGACAGGAATGCGGCTGTCGCAACCGTCGACGAGGCGAATTTCAGGCGCATCATCCGGCGCAATATCGCATTGCCGCTCGCGGTCGGGCTCGTTACGGTCGCAGTGTTCGCGGTGCTGATCGCGTACCTCGTCTCGACGGTGAACTGGGTCGAACACTCGGAGCGCGTGATCGGCGATGCCAACGAGGCGCTGCGCCTCGCGGTCGACCGCGAGTCGTCGCTGCGCGGTTTCCTGCTGACCGGCGACGACGCGTTTCTCGCGCCGTATCAGGCCGGCCAGCCGCGCTTCCAGTCGCAGATCGCCGAGCTGACCGGGCTGGTTTCGGACAACCCGCCGCAAATCGAAAAGCTGAAGACCATTCAGGCGATCCAGGCGCGCTGGAACACCTACGCGCAGCAAATGATCGACGCAAAGCGCAAGCACCAGGACGTCAGCGATGTCGTTGCCGCCGGTCGCGGCAAGGCCGAATTCGACGAGACGCGCCGCATATTCGGCGAGTTTCTGGAAATCGAGCAAGACCTGCGGCGCCAGCGGTCCGATGCGGCGCGCAGCCTGACCGGCACGACGGTCGTCGTGTTCCTCGTGTTCAGCGTGTTGATCAGCGCACTGCTCGCGTTTCGCGGCCGCCGCGATCTGCTCAATCTTTCCGCCAACTACGACGCCGTGTTGCGGCAGCAGGTCGCGCACACCGAGCAGTTGCAGCAGCAGGTGTGGCTGCGTTCGGGCCAGCGGCTGCTTGCGGAAAAAGTGGTCGGACAGGCGACGGCGCCGCTCGTGGGCCGTGCGATTCTCGAGTTTCTTGCGCAGTACCTCGACGTCGTCGTGGCCGCGCTGTATGTGCGCGACCGGGTCAACGGCGAATTGCGGCGCGTCACGACTTACGGCTTCAGCGCGGAAAGCGAGCAGAACACGCGCAACTTCCATGACGGCGAAAGCCTCGTCGGCCAGGCGGCCTTCTCGCGCCGGACGATCGTCCTCGAACAGGTGCCCGACAACTACATCAAGGTCGTCTCGGGTACGGGCGCGGGCACGCCGACCAGCGTAATCGTGCAGCCGATCGAAAACGACGGCATGGTGAATGGCATCGTCGAAATGGGCTTCATGCGGCCCGTCAGCGTCCGCGATCAGGAATTCCTGCAGCTCGTGTCCACGAGCATCGGCGACTTTATCGAAGCGGCACTTTATCGCGAGCGGCTGCAGGATGCGCTCGCCGAAACGCAGCAGCTCAACGAGGAACTGCAGGTGCAGCAGGAAGAGCTGCGCGTGTCGAACGAAGGACTCGAGGAACGCGGGCACGCGCTCGTCGAATCACAGGCGCGGCTCGAAGCGCAGCAGGCGGAGCTCGAACAGACGAATGTGCAGCTCGAGGAATACGCGCAGCGGCTCGAACGGCAGAAGGCCGAACTGATCGCCGCGCAGGGCGAACTCTCCGCGAACGCCGCGCGGCTCGAGCAATCGAGCCGCTACAAGTCGGAGTTCCTCGCCAACATGTCGCACGAACTGCGTACACCGCTCAACAGCTCGCTGATTCTCGCGAGACTGCTGCAGGAAAACCGCAACGGCAATCTGACCAGCGAACAGGTGCGCTACGCGGAAACGATTCACGCATCGAACAGCGACCTGCTCGTGCTGATCAACGATATTCTCGATCTGTCGAAGGTCGAGGCCGGGCAGATTACGATCGAGCCCGTCAGCGTGTCGATCGATGCGCTGCTGCGGTCGCTGCGCGAAATGTTCGAGCCGATGGCAGCCGCGAGGCATCTGCGATTCTCCGCGCAGCGCGCGCCCGGCGTGCCGAATACGATCGTCACCGACGGCCAGCGTCTGACGCAGATTCTGCGCAACCTGCTCTCGAACGCGCTGAAGTTTACCGAGCGCGGCGAAGTCGCACTCAACGTCGCCGCCGACGAAGCAGGCTTGCTGCGTTTCGACGTGCGCGACACCGGCATCGGTATTGCCGAGGACAAGCTCGAGATGATTTTCGACGCGTTCCAGCAGGCGGACGGGTCCACGAGCCGTCAGTACGGCGGCAGCGGCCTCGGGCTGTCGATTTCGCGCGAGTTCGCGCGGCTGCTCGGCGGACGCATCGGCGTAGTCAGCGATCTCGGCCGCGGCAGCGTGTTCACGCTGTGGCTGCCGACCGAGTCCCCGGCTGAAGCCGCGGCGCCCGCGGCGCGGACCGTGCCGACACCGGCGGGCGAACTGCACGGCGCATCGTCGGGTGTATCGGGCGCACCGGGTGCGGCGGGCACGCCGGCCACGGCGCGCGACGCCGAGCGCGGCGCTGCCGCGCCGGCCGGCAGAGGCAGCGCCGCGCCGCGCGCATCGGACGCATCGGCAGCGGGCACGCTTAACGGCACGCGCGCGTCGGGTGGCTTGCGCTCCGACGCGGCGCGGCAGCCGATCGACGACGACCGCGACAACCGCAAGCACGACCAGCGTCTGATTCTTGCCGTCGAAGACGACCTTGCATTCGCCGAGATCCTGCGCGATCTCGCGCATGAACTCGAATTCGACTTCATCCACGCGACCGACGCCGCGAGCGGCGTCGCGATGGTGCGCGACCTGCAGCCGACCGCGGTGCTGCTCGACGTCGGCTTGCCGGACCGCTCGGGTTTGACGGTCCTCGAATGGTTGAAGAACGATCCGGACACGCGCCACATTCCGATTCATATCGTGTCCGCCACCGACCATGCGGAAAAGGCGCTGCATCTGGGCGCGGTCGGCTACACGCTGAAGCCCACCGCGCGCACGACGCTCGAGGCCGCGATTCGCCGCCTCGAAACGCGCCTGCAGCAGCATATGAAGCGCGTGCTCGTGATCGAAGACGACCGCGCGATGCGCGAAAGCATCCGCGCGCTGCTGCAAGGCGAAAGCACCGAGATCGTCGCCGTGGCGACGCTCGGAGAAGCGCTCGAAGAACTCGAGCGCACGCAGTTCGATTGCGTCGTCACCGACCTGGCGCTGCCCGACGGCACCGGCTACGACCTGCTCGAACGGATGGCTGCCGATCCGGCTCTGCAGACGCTGCCCGTGATCGTCTACACGGGTCGCATGCTGTCGGGCGACGAGGAACATCGACTGCGGCGCTACTCGAAATCGATCATCATCAAAGGGGCGAAATCGCCCGAGCGGCTGCTCGACGAAGTGACGCTGTTTCTGCACAGCGTCGAATCGTCGCTTGCGCCCGAACAGCAACGGATGCTGCGCACCGTGCGGCAACGCGACAACGCGTTCGAAGGCCGCACGATCCTGCTCGCGGAAGACGACGTGCGCAATATTTTCGCGCTATCGCATGTGATCGAACCGCTCGGCGCGAGGCTCGAAATCGCGCGCAACGGCCGCGAAGCGCTCGATCTGCTCGAACAGGGCGTCGATGTCGACCTCGTGCTGATGGACATCATGATGCCGGAGATGGACGGCTTGACCGCGACGGCGCAGATTCGCGCGAATCCGCGCTTCTCGCAGTTGCCGATCATCGCGCTGACCGCGAAGGCGATGGCGCACGACCGGCAACGCTGTCTCGAAGCGGGCGCCGACGACTATATTTCGAAGCCGATCGACGTAGACAAGCTGATCTCGCTATGCCGCGTGTGGCTGCGGCAGCGATAGCCGCCCGATCGAGCGTATGCCGGACCGAACGGAGAGCCGCATCAGCATGGAGATGAACCCGATGACCCGCTCGTCCTACGAGCTGTCGCCGCAGCGGATGCACGATTTCGACATCGAGCTGAAGCTGTTGCTTGAAGCGATCTACCTCAAGTACCAGCACGACTTCCGTCACTACGCGATGTCGTCGTTGCGGCGCCGGCTTGCCCAGGCGCTCGACGAATTCGGCGTGACCACGCTATCGCAATTGCAGGACCGCATCATGCGCAGCGAGGACGAATTCGGCCGGCTGTTTCACTACCTGACGGTGCAGGTCAGCGACATGTTCCGCGACCCGCAGTACTTCCTCGCGCTGCGCGAACACGTGTTGCCGCTGCTGCAAACGTATCCGTCGATCAAGGTATGGGTAGCCGGCTGCAGCACCGGCGAGGAATTGTGGTCGCTGAAGATTCTGTTCGACGAAGAAGGTTTGACCGAACGAACGCTGTTCTACGCGACCGACATCAACCCGGGCGCGCTTGCGCGCGCCGAAGCGGGCATCTACGCGCTCGACCGCGTGGCCGGCTTTACGCGCAATTATCTTGCGGCGGGAGGCAAGCATTCGCTGTCCGACTATTATCATGCGGCGTACGGCGGCGCGCGCTTCGCCGGTTCGCTGAGCGACCGCGTGGTGTTCGCCGACCATAGCCTCTCGACCGACGAGGTGTTTCTCGAAGCGCATCTCGTGTCGTGCCGCAACGTGCTGATCTATTTCGATCGCGGTCTGCAGGACCGCGCGCTCGGCCTTTTCAGCCGCTCGCTCGTGCGGCGCGGCTTTCTAGGGCTGGGCAGCAAGGAAAGCCTGCGCTTTTCGAACCACTACGACGGATTCGAAGAGTTTCGGGAACCCGAGCGCATCTATCAGAAACGGTAAATGCTGCAACGAACGCAGCGTTGAACGCCGCGCGCGGATCGGCGCTAAATTCGACGCTTGACCGGCCGCTTAGTCGGCCGTTAAACCGGGGGCATTCGATCCGGCATCGAATCGGCGCCACCACGATCGAACGACTGAACAGGAACCGTATGCGAGACGACAGAGCCAGTGCCGCCGCCCCGCCAAAGGCGCGCCGCTCCGCGCGCGCGTTGGACGCATTCGACGCGGTCGTGCTCGGCGGGTCTGCGGGCGGCATCGAAGTGATCGCGATGCTGCTGGCTGCGCTGCCGCCCGCCTTTGCGTCGGCCGTGCTCGTCGTTTCGCATCTGCAGGCCGACCGGCCCAGCTACCTCGTCGAATCGCTGCGACACCGCTCCCGGTTGCCGGTCGTCGAACCGGATTCGGGCGAAAGCGTCGTCGCGGGCCGTGTGCACGTCGCGCCGCCCGGGTATCACATGCTCGTCGACGACGATCGCACGATTGCGCTGTCGGTCGATTCGTCGGTGCGTTTCTCGAGACCGTCGATCGACGTGCTGTTCGAATCCGCAGCGCATGTGTACGCGTCGCGGCTGCTCGGCGTTCTGCTGTCGGGCGCGAACGACGACGGCGCGCATGGCCTCGAAGTGATCCGCGCAATGGGCGGCATCGCGTGGGTGCAGGACCCGCAAACGGCAAGCTCGGCTACCATGCCGCGCGCGGCGATCGCTCGGGGAGCGGTCGACGAAATTCTTTCTCCAACTCTCATGGCCCAGCGGCTCGCCGCGTTGCAGGCCTCATCGTGATCCGACGCCATGGCGCATCCATCAGTCAATATCCTGATCGTCGACGACACCGCACATAACATCACGGCGCTCGAAGCGTTGCTGTCGCGTCCCGGTGTCGAACTGCTCGTCGCCAACTCGGGGACCGCGGCGCTCGATCTGCTGCTCAAGCACGATGCCGCGCTTGCGATTCTCGACGTCAACATGCCGGGCATGAACGGCTTCGAACTCGCATCGCTGATGCGCGGCAGCCCGCGCACGTCGCACGTACCGATCATTTTCCTGACCGCAACCACCGAAGACGCGTCCCGGACGTTCCGCGGCTACGAAGCGGGCGCCGTCGACTTCCTGCACAAGCCGTTCGATCCGCGCATTCTGCAATCGAAGGTCGATGTGTTCGTGCAGCTCGAGCAGCACAAGCGGCAGCTCGCCGAGCAGCTGCTCGCTACGCGTCAGCTGCTCGAAGCGAACGAGATGCTGATGGCCGTGCTCGGACACGATCTGCGCACGCCGCTGGGGACCGTGCTCGCGTCGGCCGAGTACCTTGCGCGCATCGCGCCGGACGAACAGGCGGCGACGGTCGCGAACCGCATCAGGAACAGCTCGATGCGGATGTCGCGGATGGTGCATCAACTGCTGAACCTCGCGCGGCTGCAAGGCGGCCGGATGCCGCTTGCGCCGCGCAACGCGGACCTCGCGGCGCTCTGCCGTTCGGTGATCGAAGAGTTTGCGACGCAGGAGGGCGTCGAACGCATCGCACTCGATGCGCGCGGCAACTGCACCGGCAGCTGGGACACCGATCTGCTGTGGCAAGCGATTTCCAATCTGATCAGCAATGCATTGCATCACGGCGCGCAGGACAGCGGCATTGCCGTCGAAATCGACGGCGGCGAAGCAGGGCGAGAGTCCGCTCACATTACGCTGACCATTACGAACGGGGGCGCGATTCCGCCAAACATGATGCCGCATCTGTTCGAAGCGTTCGGCAGCACCACGCCGGGCCGGCGTGCGATCGACAACCGCTCCGCGGCCGCACAACCCAAGGACGGCCGCCCTCGCGGAGGTCTCGGGCTCGGCCTGCATATCGTCCGTACGATCGTGCAAATGCACGGCGGCAAAGTGTGCGGCGCGTCGGACGCGGAACGCGGCACCGTTTTTACGATCGAATTGCCGCGCGCAGCGCCCGGCATGTCTCGCTGACCGCACAGGCAGCGTTGCAAAAACGGCGCGGTTTTACCTCGCGCGGGCGAACCGCTCTACAATGCTTCCCGGCTGTTTCGAGGCGTCGCGCGCCGACGCTTCGTTGCGCCGCTGTTTCGCTGACTCGCTCGTGTTCAATATGCTCATCCGTCCATCCCGCTTCGCGCTCGTGCTGCTGCCCGGGTTCGCCCTCGCGCTTGCCGCGTGTACATCCACGCCCAAACCGAAGCTGCAGGACGAATTCCTCAGCAGCGACATGAGTCCGTTCATGCACACGTTCACCGTGTCGAGCGCGGAAGCATGCGATTCGGCGCGGCGCGCGCTGCTGAGCCAGGGCTATATGACGACGGCCGCGCGGCCCGACTCGATCGATGCGTCGAAAAATTTCCAGCCCGCAAGCGACTCGCACTACACCGTCGAATTTCACGTGGTGTGTACAGCAGGCGACGATGCGGCGAATTCGAGCGTCGTCTACGCGAACGCCGTGCAAAACGGCTATGCGCTGAAGAAGAGCGACACGTCGGCCAGCGTCGGGCTCAGCATTCTCGGCTCGCTGTCGCTGCCGATTCGCTCGAACAGCGACGCGATGGTCAAGATCTCGAGCGAGACGATTCAGTCCGGCAGATTCTACGACCGGTTCTTCGATCTGGTCGGGCGCTATCTGCAAGCCTCCGTACGTACGGCGCCGGTGCCGGGCGCGTCGGTCGATGCGACGTCGTTGCCTGGCGATCCGTTGCCGCTGCCTGCGCCGGCGCTCGTTGCGGCGCCCGTGACCGTCACGCCGCCGCCTACGCCGATCGCCGCGCTTCCGGTGACGGCGACGCCTGCGCAGGCGCTGCCGGCGGCGGCTGCGTCGAGCGCGGTTGCGACGTCCGCACCGGCCGCCGCCGTCACGGCGCCGGCCCTCGAGCCCATCGCGGAGCATGCGGCCGCTGCCTCGCCTGCGTCGAGCCCAACGATCGCGCCGCAAGCGCAGTAGGCCTCGAGCAAGCCTTATGCGTTTGCCTCTGCGCGTTCGCGAATCAGGTCGATCAATGCCCGCAGCCCCGCGGGCACGTGACGCCGCCCCGGATAGTAAAGACATAGGCCATCGAACGGCGGCGTCCAGTCGGCCAGCACGCGCTGCAGCGTGCCGGCTTTCAGATCCGCCCCGACTGTCCATTCGCTCAGGTATGTAAGCCCGAGGCCGGCGCGCGCGGCCGATAGCATCAGTTCGGCATCGTCGAGCGTAATCGCTCCTTTCACGTCGACCGTCAGCGCCTCGCCATGGCGCTCGAACTCCCAGTGGTAAATCGCGCCGCTCGGCATGCGCGTGCGGATACAGCGGTGCGCGTCGAGATCGGCGGGCGTGCGCGGCGGCGGATGCTGCGCGAAGTACGCGGGGCTGCCCGCCACCGCGAATCGCAGCATCGGGCCCAACGACACTGCGATCATGTCCTGCGGCACCGTTTCCGCGAGGCGGATGCCCGCATCGAAGCCTTCGACGACGATGTCGATCATGCGGCCCTCGGTCACGATGTCGAGTTTCATCTCCGGGTAGCGGCGCAGGAATTCGATAAAGATCGGCATCGCCTGGCGAGCCGCCCCCACGGATGTATTGATCCGCAAAGTGCCCGATGGGGTGTCGCGGTGGCTCCCCGCCTGCTCGAGCGCACTGCGGATTGCCGAGAGCGCCGGTGCGACGCTGTCGGCGAACTGGGCGCCGGCCTCGGTCAACGAAACGCTGCGCGTGGTCCGGTTGAAAAGCCGCACGCCGATACGCGCTTCCAGCGCTGCAATGGCATGGCTCAGCGCCGACTTCGACACGCCCAGTTCGGTTGCCGCTGCGCGGAAGCTGCGATGACGTGCGACGGCGAGCACGGCCTCCAGTTCGGTCAGCCCGGAAGTTTCCATTGTCCTGAATTGCTCAACAAGTCGTCCTTGATTATATGGCTAGTCAGGCCAACGGACTGGACCTATCTTTGAAAGCCACTCAGACGTTCATGCACGTAGAGGAGCTTTCGACTTATGCAAGACATCGACAAAATCTATATAGACGGCGAATTCGCAACGCCGCATGGCGAGGAAAGGTTCGATCTGTTCAACCCGGCGACCGAGCAGGTGATCGGCCGCGTGCGGCTTGCCGACGAACACGACGCGAACCGCGCGGTTGCGGCCGCAAAACGCGCGTTTGCGTCGTTCTCGCTGACCGGCAAAAGCGAGCGGCTCGACATGCTGCAGAGCATGGCGGGCGCCGTGGCCGCGCGGGAAGACGAGCTCTACGAAGCGATCATCGACGAATACGGCTCGCCGGTGGAGCGCGCGCGCTGGATGGCCAGGTACGCGCAGACGGCAATGGTCGAAGCCGCGAGGACGCTGCGGCAATACGATTTTACGAAACGCATCAACACGAGCGAGGTGGTGATGCAGCCGGTCGGGGTGGCCGGCCTGATCACGCCGTGGAACGCGAATGCGCATTTCATCTGCAACAAGCTCGCGACCGCGGTGGCAGCTGGCTGCACCGCCGTGATCAAGCCAAGCGAGATGAGCGCGATCCAGACGCGCATCGTCACTGAAGCGCTGCACGAAGCGGGCTTGCCGGCCGGCGTATTCAATATCGTCACAGGCCGCGGCGAAGTGGTCGGCGCGACGCTCAGCGCACATCCGGATGTCGCGAAGATTTCCTTCACGGGCTCGACGGCGGTCGGCAAGTCGATCCTGCGCGCCGGCGCCGATACGCTCAAACGCATCACGCTCGAGTTGGGCGGCAAATCGCCGTTCATCGTGCTCGACGACGCCGATTTCGACGAAGCGGTGCCCCTTGCACTACAGGCCGGCTTTATGAACAACGGGCAGGCTTGCATTGCCGGCACGCGCATCCTCGTGGCGCAACAGCGCGTCGCGGAATTCGAGGCGCGGATTCGCGCCGCGGTCGAAAAAATCCAATCGGGCGATCCGCGCGATCCCGCTACGGTGATCGGCCCGATGGTCAGCGAGAAGCAGTGGAACCGCGTGCAGCGCTATATCCGCATCGGCCTCGACGAAGGCGCGCGTCTCCTCACGGGCGGCGCAGGGCGGCCCGATGGGCTCGAGTCCGGCTGGTTCGTGCGGCCTACGGTGTTCACCGACGTGCGCAACGATATGACGATCGCGCGCGAGGAAATTTTCGGCCCGGTGCTGTCGATCATCGCGTATCGCGATCTCGAAGACGCGATCGCCATTGCGAACGACACGACCTATGGGTTACAGGCGTATGTCGTCTCAGCCGACGCGGCGAAGGCGCGTGAAGTGGTCGCGCGCATCGATGCGGGCCGCGTGATGATCAACGCGATCACCCACGACCCGGCCGTGCCGTTCGGCGGATTCAAGCAGTCGGGCATCGGCCGGGAAATGGGGACGCTGGGGCTCGAAGCCTATCTGGAACCGAAGGCGGTGATGGGGACGTTTTGAGGCGAGTCCGAGTGTGATGATCTTGCCGCTGCAGCTTGCGCAGCGAGCGCTGTTTGATCTACAGCGCCGCGCTACAGCCACGTTTGCGCCTCACACCAGACCCCGCATCGTCCTGGCGATCGCCTGCGGCGGCTGCCCGAATGCGCGCAAAAACGCGCGCCGCATTCTTTCGCGGTCGCCGAATCCGGTCTCGCGTGCGACGACGTCGACGCCATGCCGCCCGCTTTCGAGCATCAGCCGCGCCGCTTCGACGCGCAGCCGCTCGACGGCCTTCGCCGGCGTCTGCCCCGTTTCCGCGCGAAACGTGCGCGTGAACTGGCGCGGGCTCAGATGCGCCGCGCTCGCGAGCTCCTCGACCGAGAGTTCCGCCTGCAAATTCTGCTTCGCGTAGTTGAGCGCGTCCTGAATGCGATCCGATTTCGGCTCGAGGTCCAGCAGCGCCGAAAACTGCGATTGTCCGCCCGCGCGCCGGTGATACAGCACGAGCTGTCGCGCGACCGTGCGCGCCGTGTCGATACCCGCATCCTTCTCGACAAGCGCGAGCGCCAGATCGACGCACGCACTCATGCCCGCCGAAGTCCATACCGGCCCATCGATGATGAAAATGCGGTCTTCCTCCATCTGCACGTCCGGGTAGTCGCGCCGCAGTTTGTCCGCGAAGAACCAGTGCGTGGTCGCACGACGGCCCGCGAGCAATCCGGCCTCGGCCAGATTGAACGCGCCCGTGCACGTCGAGCCGATGCGCCGGACGCGCGGCGCCGAGCGCTTGAGGAATTCGACGACAGCCGGAGGCGACACCTGCGCGTCGTTGGCGCCGACCACGAGCAGCGTATCGAACGGGCTGTCGTCGAACTTCTGCGTCGTGACCGAAAAACCCGACGAACCCTGGACCGGGCCGCCCTCTTCCGAAAGCAGCACGAGGTCGTACACCGGGGTGTCCGCCACCCGGTTCGCGAATTCGAAAACGCTCAGCACCGACAGATTCATCATCTGAAAGCCCGGAAACAGCACCACGCCCAAGCGCAACATAGCGATTCCTTACTGATGTCCTAAAAGGTGGCATATACGACATTGCCGCCATGTGAGTATGCACGTATTCTTCGAGACATGCAGCAACGCATCGTAATTCGAACCGAATCTACTCACTTACTGGAGGCTGAACATGTCGAACACATCTTTCAAGGGTACCGCCGTCGTCACGGGCGCATCGACCGGCATCGGCGCTGTCTACGCGCAACGGCTCGCGCACCGCGGCTATGACCTCATCGTCGTGGCCCGCAACCGCTCGCGTCTCGAACAACTGGCCAAGCGCATCACGAGCGAGACGGGCCGCTCGGTGGAAATCGTCACCGCCGATCTTTCGAAAGACGAAGACATCCGCCGCGTCGAAAACGTGCTGCGCACGGACGCAAGCATCACGCTGCTCGTCAACAATGCCGGCATCGGCGCCGCGCTGCCGTTGTTGAACTCGGATGTCGACGCGATGGAAGCGATGATCAAGCTCAACGTCGTGTCGCTCACGCGCCTCACATATGCGATCGCGCCGGCGTTCGTCGCGCGCGGCAGCGGCAGCATCATCAATGTCGCATCGATCGCCAGCGTCGCGCCGGAAATGCTGAACGGCGTCTATGGCGGCACGAAGTCGTTCGTCGTCGCGCTCACGCAATCGCTGCGTCATGAACTCGGCGACAAGGGCGTGCGCGCGCAGGCCGTGCTGCCGGGCGCAACACGCACCGAGTTCTGGGGCATCGCGGGCCAGCCCGTCGAGAACCTGCCTGCGCACATCGTCATGGACGCCGGCGATATGGTTGACGCCGCGCTTGCCGGCTTCGATCAGGGCGAAACGGTGACGATTCCGTCGTTGCCCAATGTAGCCGACTGGAACGCATTCGAAGCGGCACGCCAGGCGTTGATGCCGAATCTGTCGCGCAGCAAGCCGGCCGAGCGCTTTGGCGTGCACGCGGAAAAAGCAGTAGGGGAAGCCGTGTAAACAGGCGCGGCGCCGGTTCGGGCCGGCAAAACCCGTCGGCAAAAACGCGCCGGCCGTCGCAACGTCCGCTTCCGCGGGCAAGGCGATGGCCGGCGCGCTGCCGGACAAAGGCCGCAAACAGCCTGCTAGTTCGCCAGCGCCTGAAGTTGCGCGTGCAATGAATCCGGGACCTCGATGCCCTCGCGGCCAGCCGCGTCGGCCAGACCGTGACGGCGCTGCCCCGGCAAACGCACGTCCGGATCCTGCAACAGGCTTTCGATGAGCGCTTCGACACGCGACAGGTACATCTCGTTGCCGGCGAGCGCACCCGGGTCGACCGCCCAGAACAGATGACCGATGCGCGAGCGCTCGCCCTCCTCGGTCAGGAACGAGCCGGCCTCATAGCCGAAGTTCGCGCCCGCGAGCGCGGCCGCGAGCAATTCGACCATCAAGGCAAGCATGGCGCCCTTGGCGCCGCCGAACGGCAGCACCATGCCGTCGAGCGCCTCCTTCGCATCGGTGGTCGGCGTGCCGTCGCGCGCGGTCGCCCAGCCTTCCGGAATCGGCTTGCCCTCGCGTGCGGCAATCATGATCTTGCCGCGCGCGGCCTGCGACAGCGACAGGTCGATCATCAGCGGGTCGCCGTTGCGGCGCGGAAACACCGCGGCGATCGGATTGGTGCCGAACAGCGGATGACGGCCGCCCCACGCCGGCATCGCGCCCGGTGAATTGCTGAATGCGAGACCGACGAGACCGGCTTTGCCGAGTGCTTCGAGATGGTACGCGCCGACGCCGAAGTGATGGCTGCGCGTGACGCTTGCGACTGCGCTGCCGTGTTCGCGCGCACGCGCGATCAGCATTTCGATGGCAAGCGCGCAGGCGGGAAACGCCATGCCGTCGGCCGCATCGACGAGCACCGCCGCATTGCGCGACGCGATCACCGTGGGCCGCGCATGCGGGTCGACGCGGCCATTGCGCAGCTGCGCGATATACATCGGCAGCCGCGCGACGCCGTGCGACGACAGGCCGCGCTCGTCCGCATAGACGAGTGCACGCGCCGTGGTCACTGCCGTCTCCTGCGGCGCGCCCGTGCGTTCGACGGCGCTCGTTGCAAGCGCAAGCAGGGCATCGGGTGAAACACGCGTCATGGCAGAATTCCTTTTTCATGTTGCG
Source organism: Paraburkholderia sp. SARCC-3016 (assembly GCF_031119615.1). Taxonomy (NCBI): domain Bacteria; kingdom Pseudomonadati; phylum Pseudomonadota; class Betaproteobacteria; order Burkholderiales; family Burkholderiaceae; genus Paraburkholderia; species Paraburkholderia sp. SARCC-3016. Next base: position 164,459 of record NZ_JAVHZD010000013.1, read on the forward strand.
GCCGGGACGCGCCGAAACCCGGCTGCAACGTCCCGCCACGTCAGTTCGAATGTTCGCGCGCGAAAGCCGGCGGCGCGCCGCCTTCGGTTTCGCCCGTTTGCGTTTGCGCCTCGTCGCGCAACACGTCTTGCGGCGGCGCCGCGAGAAATTCGCGGGCTGCGCGCGCATCGAACGCGCCTTCCCAGCGCGCCACGACGATCGTCGCCACCGCATTGCCGATCATGTTCACGATCGCGCGTACCTCGTTGAGCACGCGATCGATGCCGAGAATCAGCGTGATGCCGGCCACCGGAATGATGTTGTGCGTCGACAGTGTAGCGGTAAGAGCGACGAGCGCGGCTCCTGCGACGCCCGCACCGCCTTTCGACGTCAGCATCAGCACCGCGAGCAGGCCGAGTTGCTGCCATAGCGTCAGATGCGTGTTCGTCGCCTGCGCGATGAAAAGCGACGTCATGGTCAGATAGATCGCCGCGCCGTCGAGGTTGAACGAGTAGCCGGTCGGCAGCACGAGGCCGACCACCGTCTTCGGACAGCCGAGGCGCTCGAGCTTTTCCATGAGCCGCGGCAGCACCGATTCGGTCGTCGACGTGCCGAGCACGATCAGCAGCTCCTCGCGCAGATACTTGAGCAGCGGCCACAATCCGACGCCGGCCCAGCGGCATATCGTGCCGAGCACGAGCACGATGAACAGAATGCTCGTCACGTAGAAGCACACGATCAGCAAACCGAGCTGCTGCAGCGTCGTGATGCCGTACTTGCCGACCGTGAACGCCATCGCGCCGAATGCGCCGAGCGGCGCGAGCCGCATGATCATCTCGACGATGCTCATCAGCGTATCGCTGGTCTGCTCGATCACGCGCATCAGAAAACGGCTGCGGCGCGCGCCCAGCGAAAGCGCGATGCCGAACAGCACCGAGAACAGCAGCACCTGCAGCAGATCGCCGCGCGCAAAGGCGCCGACCACCGAGTTCGGCACGATCTGCTCGAGGAAATTCGTCGACGCCTGGTTATGCACCTCGGTGACGTAACGTCCGACCGCCTGAGGATCGAGCGTCTTGGGATCGATGTTGAGTCCCGCGCCCGGATGCAGCACATTCGCAACGACGAGCCCTATCACGAGCGCGATCGTCGTGACGATTTCGAAGTACACGATCGTCTTCAGGCCGACGCGGCCTACCGATTTCAGCGACTCCATCCGCGCGATGCCGACCGATACGGTGCAAAAGATCACGAGCGTGATCAGCATCTTGATGAGGCGGATGAAAGTGTCGCCGAGCGGCTTCATTTGCACGCCGAAGTCCGGCGCGAAGTGACCGACGATAATGCCCGCGGCAAGTCCGATCAGGACCTGTACGTAGAGATGTCGTAGCACGCGCAAGATGGTGTCTCCTCCACTCGCTGCTGCCTTCTGGAATGGGACAATGCTGCGCGACGCGCGCCGGGCTTTATGTGCGTCTGCTTGCCCTTGTGCGTGGTGAGGGACTGCGCGTTGCGCGAACAATGCATGTGCGGCGCCACACGCGGGGGCGAAATGCACCCGCGCGTCAGCCGTAACGCCGTGCGTCCAGGCTAAGCCTTGCGGCTTTACATCCGGCCGATCAGGCGCTTTCGAACAGACGCGTCAGCACGAACTCGCGATGGCCGAGCGCTTCGGCGGCCGTGAAGCGGCCGTTGATCGTCGCCATCATCGATTCGAGCAGCTTGTCGCCGGCCTGATCGAGGTTCTGCTCGCGCTGCAGCAGGCCCGACACGTCGACGTCGATATGCTCGCTCATCGTGCGCACGGTGCGCGGGTTCGCGCAGATCTTGATGACGGGCACGATCGGGTTGCCGATCACGTTGCCCTGACCTGTCGGGAAAAAATGCACGGCAAAGCCCGACGCCGCGCACAGCGTGACCATTTCCGCCGCCGCGGACGACGAATCCATGAACCACAGGCCCGAATGCGTCGGTTCCTCGGCCTTGTCGAGCACGCCGTCGATCACACACTTCTTGCCGATCTTCTGGATGTTGCCGAGCGCCTTTTCCTCGATCGTCGTGAGACCGCCCGCGATGTTGCCTTTAGTCGGCTGCGATTCGGAAAGGTCGTCCGTCTTCCAGCGGTTGATCATGTCCTGGTAGCGGTCGAACATGAACTGGAAGCGCTCGCGCACCTTGTCGTTTGCACAGCGCGCGGCGACGATCTGTTCGCCGCCCGTGAGCTCCGACGTTTCGCCGAACACGAGCGTCGTGCCGAGGCCGTACAGCTTGTCGAAAGCATTGCCGACCGTCGGGTTCGCGCCGCAGCCCGACGTCGTATCCGATTCGCCGCACTTCGTCGACACCCACAGGTCGGAGATCGGGCACTCGACGCGATCGAGCGACGTGGCGTACTGCACCATTTCCTTCGCGGCCTTCGATGCACGCATGATCGTGTCGTGATCGCCATGCAATTCGATACCGAAGCCCATCACCGGCTTGCCCGACTTCGCGATGCCGTCGACCACGCGCTTGGTCCAGCCCTCTTCGATGCCGATCACGACGACAGCCGCAACGTTCGGGTTGCAGCCCGCGCCGATCAGCGTGCGGAAATGCAGGTCGAGGTCGGCGCCGAATTGCAGGCGTCCGTACGGGTGCGGCAGCGCCATCGTGCCTTTGATGTTGTTTTCGACGGCCAGCGCCGCTGCGTTCGACAGATCGTCGACGGGCAGGATGATCACATGGTTGCGCACGCCGACGCGGCCGTTGTCGCGACGATAGCCGCGGAAAGTGGTGTTCTTGTCAATCACGCTCATGATGTGTCTCGATGTCTTGGATGTAGGGACGATGCAAAGCGGGTAACGCGAGTGGCCCCGGCCGGGTAGCCCAGGCGGCCCCGTGGCTTACCAGCGCTTCGTCTTGATGTTGTGCACGTGAGCGTGCTCGCCCGCCTTGATCGGCGCGACGACCTTGCCGATGTCGACGCCGTACTTGAACACCGTATCGCCGACGGCCATGTCCTTCAACGCGACCTTGTGGCCGATCGGAATGTCCTGCTTCGCCGACACCGTGACGATTTCATCGTCGTCCATGATCCATGCGTTCAGCTGCGTGCCGGCCTTGATGCCTTCAACCACCGCAACGCCGACGGTGTCCTTCGATTCATGCAGCACGATGTGAATCGTTCTTTGCGATGCTTTTGCCGCACCTGCTTCGGTGTTGCTCATTGAAATGTCTCCAGGGTGGTTGGTCGGCCGGCGGGTTTTGTGACGTCCGTGGAAATCATCTTAGGCGGCGACATTGCCTATGTCAACCATATCATCTATATGTGTTCAATGAGCCGGATGAAGTAGAATTCCGGTGAAATCTGACAAAGCGATTGCATCGCCGGCATGCTGCGAGACAAGGACCAAGGGGCACCCGCCATGAACACGCCGACCATCATCGGTACGACGCCCGCCATCGGCGGCACGCGTTACAAGGAAGTGAAGAATGCGATGCTCGCGGCGCTGGCGGCGCACGAATGGAAAGGCGGCGAGACGATTCCTTCCGAAAAGCGCCTCGCCGAGCGTTTCGGCGTGTCGATCGGCACATTGCGCAAGGCAATCGACGAACTCGTTGCGGACAACATCCTCGTGCGCCATCAGGGGCTCGGCACCTTCGTCTCCCAGCACCAGCGCGACCGGCATTTCTTCCGCCTGTTCCGCATCGTGCGCGCCGACGGCGAGAAGACCTATCCGACCGTGAGCCTCGTATCGTTCAGGAAGGCGAAAGCCACGCGCGAAGTCGCGGCACTGCTCAACATCGAAACCGGCGCCCGCGTCTTCACGTTCCTGAACCAGCTCGCGCTGCACGGCGAGCACGTGATGACCGAGAACATCACGGTGCCTGAGTCCCGTTTTCCCGGGCTCAGCGAAACCACGCTGCGCGAGCGGCCCAGCACGCTCTACAACCTCTATCAGGACGTATTCCACATCAACGTGGTGGGCACCGACGAACGCGTGCGCATCGCGCTCGCGGACGAGGTCGAAAGCGCATTGCTCGGCGTCGAACCGGGCGCACCGATCCTCGAGATCCGGCGCGTCGCGTACTCGTATCATCATGTTCCCGTCGAGGTTCGCATCTCGCACGTCAATACCGCCCACTACGAGTATGTGGGCGCTTCGGCATCGCACGACGAAGCTTCGTGAGCAGTCGTACGCGCAACCGTATTCTGTTAATTTGCAATCGGCGAAACGATCACCTACACTCGCTACTCATACAGATGATGTAAATCATAAAGCTGCGGTGCGCGCCAACCGCCAACTATCAGGAGACCCTCACGATGCATACCTGCCTGCTTTCACGAAGCTCCAGAGCCATCTACCCCTCCCGTCGCCCGGCGTCCTGTCGCGCCGCAACGAATCCTTAATATTGGCGACTCATACTGCGCCGCTCGTCCCCGGAAACTTTCTCTAACGATTTGCCGTGCCGTTCCTCTCGCAAGGAGTGTCGAGCAATGAGCTTTCGCAAAGTCGCCGTCGCACTATCCGCGCTGGCCGCGCTGTTCGTCTGCACGGTCGCCCGTGCCGACATGACAGAGATCAAGATCGCGCGCCAGTACGGCGTCAGCTATCTGCCGCTGATGCTGATGCAGGATCAGAAGCTGCTGGAAAAGCATGCCGCGCAGTTGGGCATTCCGAATCTGAAGGTATCGTGGGTCGAATTCGCGGGCGGCAACGTCATGAACGACGCGCTGCTGTCCGATTCGCTGCAGATCGCCTCGGGCGGCGTCGCCCCGCTCGTGCTGCTGTGGTCGCGTACACACGGCACGCCGCTCGAAGTCAAGGCGCTCGCCGCGATCAATTCGATGCCGCTGCTCCTGAACACGACGAACGCCGCGGTGAAAACCGTTAAGGACTTCTCCGGTAAGGACAAGATCGCGCTGCCGGCCGCCAAGGTGTCGATCCAGGCGATCACGCTGCAAATGGCCGCGGAAAAGGCCTTCGGCGCGGGCAATCAGGGGCAGCTCGACAAATACACGGTATCGCTGTCGCATCCGGACGCGCAGCAGGCGCTGCTCTCGGGCAGCAGCGAGGTGACCGCGCATTTCGGCTCTCCGCCGTTCCAGGAGCAGGAGCTCACGCATCAGAACGTGCATACGGTGCTGAATTCGTACGACGTCCTCGGCGGCAAGTCGACGTTCAACCTTGTCTGGTGCACATCGAAGTTCTATCAGCAGAACCCGAAGCTCGTCCAGGCGTTCATGGCGGCGCTCGACGAGGCCGAAGCGTCGATCAACAAGGACAAGCACGCGGCCGCGCTCGCCTATCTGCGCATCAGCAAGGACAAGAGCAGCGTCGACGATATCGAGAAGATGATCTCGGCGCCAGACGTGCAGTTCACGACGGTCCCGCAAAACACGATCAAATACGCGGACTTCATGGCGCGCACCGGCCTCATCAAGACGAAGCCGGCCTCGTGGAAAGACATGTTCTTTCCGACTGCGCAATCGCAGCAAGGGAGCTGACCATGTATTCGATGCGTAACACCAATGGCGCGTCTTCGTCGGGACATGCGCCCGACCATGCACCGCTGCTCGACGTGAAAGGCGTCACGCTGCAATACAAAACGCGCAAGCATCTCGTGATGGCCACCTATCGCGTCGACTTCCAGGTCTTCCAGGGCGACCGCTTCGTGCTGCTCGGCCCGTCCGGTTGCGGCAAGTCGACCTTGCTCAAGAGCGTGGGCGGCTATCTGCCGCCCACCGAAGGCTCGATGACGCTGAAGGGCAAGACGATCACGAAGCCGGGTCCGGACCGCATGATGGTGTTTCAGGAATTCGATCAGCTGCTGCCATGGAAAACCGTCAAGCAGAACGTGATGTTTCCGCTGCTGTCGTCGCGTCGCCTCAATGCGCGCGAAGCGGAGCAGCGTGCGATGCACTACATCGACAAGGTCAACCTGACGAAATTCGCGGACAGTTACCCGCATACGCTGTCGGGCGGCATGAAGCAGCGCGTCGCGATTGCGCGCGGCATGGCGATGGAACCGGACATTCTGCTGATGGACGAGCCATTCGCGGCCCTCGATGCGCTGACGCGCCGCAAGATGCAGGATGAGCTGCTCGCGCTGTGGCAGGAAACGCGCTTCACCGTGCTGTTCGTCACGCACTCCATTCCGGAAGCGATCAAGGTCGGCAGCCGCATTCTGCTGCTGTCGCCGCATCCGGGCCAGGTGAAGGCCGAACTCAACACGGCCGTATCGGGCGAGGCCGCGGTCGCGCTCGAAAAGCGCATCCAGCACATGCTGTTCGAAGACGAAATCGAAGAGGCCGAGAATGTCTAACGGTACTGCCCACGGCGCCGCATCCGCCACTGCATTGCCCCCTTCAACCGGCCGCGGGGCAGGCCGCGATGCAGGCCCCAACGCGGCAGCCGGCCTCGCGTCGGCGCCGCGTGAAGAGATCGTTCGCGAAACGAGCGACACGCATCAGTTCAGTGTCGTCGAAAAGCCGCTATCGACGTTCGAGCGGCTTTACAACCAGGGATGGATTCGCAAGTTCGTGATTCTCGCGTTTCTCGCGATCGTCTGGGAAGTGTACGGTCGCATCCTGAACAACGCCCTGCTGTTCCCGACGTTCAGCGCGACGGTCCAGGCATTCGTCACGAGCATCGCGAGCGGCGAATTACCCGGCAAGGCCTGGGCATCGATCCACGTGCTGCTGATGGGCTACGCGTGCGGCATCGTGCTTGCCGCGGTGCTGACGGCAGCGGCAATCACCTCGCGCATCGGCACGGACTTTCTCGAAACGATGACGTCGATGCTGAACCCGTTGCCCGCCATCGCACTGCTGCCGCTTGCGCTGATCTGGTTCGGCCTCGGCAACGGCAGCCTGATCTTCGTGCTCGTGCATTCGGTCACGTGGTCTGTCGCGTTGAATACGCATTCGGGCTTTCTGTCGGTCAGCAACACGTTGAAGATGGTCGGACGCAACTATGGACTGCGCGGCGGCCGCTACGTCACGAAGATCCTCGTGCCCGCCGCGTTCCCGAGCATTCTCACAGGCCTGAAAATCGGCTGGGCGTTTGCATGGCGCACGTTGATCGCCGCGGAACTCGTGTTCGGCGTGAGCTCGGGTTCGGGCGGTCTCGGCTGGTTTATCTACGAGAACAAGAACCTGCTCGATATCGCGAATGTGTTCGCCGGGCTATTCACGGTGATTCTGATCGGCCTTGCAGTCGAGAACCTGATCTTCCGCACGCTCGAACGGCATACGGTGCAGCGCTGGGGCATGCAGTCGTGAGCATAGCGGGGCCGGCTGCGTGGACAACGAGATCGAGGCGGCATTGCTTAAGTTGCGCATGAGGTCGCGCGCTGCTGCGGAGCGAAAACGTTGAGCACGCAGCTCGCGTTGCTCGTCGTCGGCGGCAGCGCGATCGCGGGCTTCGTATCGGGTCTGGCCGGCTTTGCCTTCGGCCTCGTCGCGATGGTGTTCTGGGCATGGACGCTGCCGCCGCAAGCGATCGGGCCGATGCTCGTGGTCGGCTCGCTGGTCGGCCAGGTGCTGACCGTCGGCACCGTGCGCGGCCAGATACGCCCCAAAGTGATCGGGCCGTTCATTGCAGGCGGAATGATCGGTGTGCCGATCGGCGCCGCCCTGCTGCCGATGATCAACCCGACTGGCTTTCGCATCGGTGTCGGGCTGTTGCTGATTGTCTATTGCGGCGTAATGCTCGGGGCGAGAAACCTTCCGAAGGTGACCGCGGGAGGAGCATGGGCCGACGGCGGCATCGGCGTGATCGGCGGTATTCTCGGCGGCATCGCGGGTCTCGTGGGCCCCGCGCCGACTGTCTGGTGCATGCTGCGCGGCCATCACAAGGACTTGCAGCGCGCGATCTGCCAAAGTTTTTTTATCGCCATGCAGTCGCTGACGCTCGTCATGTACGCGCTGACCGGCCTCATCGACCGCCAAACACTGACGCTGTTCGCGTGGATGCTGCCGTCCACATTGATTTTCGCGTGGCTCGGATCGCGTCTGTACGTGCGCATCTCCGATACGGCATTCAGGCGCGTGCTGCTCGCGCTGCTGTTTGCATCGGGTGTCGCGCTGCTCGGCACATCGCTCGTTCACGCTTTGCGCTAGCTGCGCGCATCGGCCCAAGCCGCATATCGGCGGCCAGTTCGCGGAGAACCCGTCATGAGTGCGATTCGCTATTTCGTCACGTTTCTCTCGGTTGCGCGGCACGGCTCGTTTGCCGCGGCCGCCGACGAGGTATGTCTCACGCAAGCCGCCGTGAGCCAGCAGATGCGTTCGCTCGAACGCGATCTCGATATGGTGCTGTTCGAGCGCACGCCGCGCTCCGTCTCGTTGAGCGAACAGGGCCGCACGATCCTGCCGCTCGCGGAAACGCTCGTCGCGAACTATCGCAAGATTCTCGCGGCCGGCGAGCGCGACGAAGTGGCCGGTGTCGTACGCGTCGGCGCGCTCGTGTCGTCGCTGATGGGTGCGTTCGCCGATGCGATGCCGAACCTGAAACGCCGCTATCCGCGGCTCGAGCTCAAGCTTTTCACGGGGCTATCGAGCGATTTCGCGACACGAGTGGAAAGCGGTGAACTCGATGCGGCCATCGTCACGCAATCGCCAGCCGGATTTCCCGCGACGCTCAAGTGGACCGCGCTCTACAGCGAACCGATGGTGCTCATTACCTCGACCGAAGATCCTCGCACCGACGTCGACGCGCTATTGCAGGAACCGTATATCCGTTTCGACCGGCAAACGTGGACCGGCATCCTGATCGAAGAAGCATTGCAGGGGCTCGGCGCTTCGGTGCACGACATCATGGAACTGAATTCGCTCGAAGCGATCTGCGAGATGGTGAAGCGCGGTTTCGGCGTCTCGATCGTGCCGCGTCTTGCGAACGCGAACTGGAATGCGGAGTCCGGCCTGCGCGTGACCGCACTGCCGGAGCGTATCGCACCGCGCCGTGTCGGCTTGCTCGAACGCCGCGAGCATGATCGCGGCGCGTTCACCGACGCCGTGAAGCGTCATTTCACCGGCGGCGCCGACGAGCCGGCCACCACCGCTTCGCGCGGCGGCGCGGGTGCAGGTGCGGCGTCCGCCGGCGTGGCGGTGGGCACATCGTCGAGCAACGACTGACCGGGCCGCACGCGCGTGAACTGCACGCGGCGGCGCGTCGTTTCGAGCGCGCCGTCGTCGAGCATGCGCAGGCACATATATTCGGATGTCTCGAGATCGCCCGCGTCGGGGAAATCTTCGCGGAAGTGCGCGCCGCGCGAGTTCTCGCGCAGCAACGCCGATTCGGTGATCGCGCGGCTCACGAGCGTGAGATTGCGCAGATTCAACCAGTCGTGCCATGACAGATTGAACCGCAAATCGCGGCCGTCGACGCCCGTGCGGTCGAGCCGCGCCTCGATCTCGAGCAAGGCGCCGCGGGCGCGCTCGAGGCCCTGCGCATCGCGCAGAATGCCGACGTCGTTCCACATCAGGTCGTAGAGCGTTTCGCGAATCGCTTCGAGGTCTCCATCGGGCTTGCGCGTAAGCGGCGCGCGGCATCGTTCGACCGCACGCTCGATCTGTTCGCGGTTCGCCTGTTCGTCGCGCCCATGGCGCGGCACCCATTGCGCAAGTGTTTCACCGGCAATGCCGCCGAACACGGTCGAATTCGCGACGCCGTTGCCGCCGAGACGATTCGCACCATGCACGCCGCCCGCATCTTCGCCGGCGACGAAGAGGCCCGGCAGCGTCGTCGCGCAGTCCGCCTCGAACGCGACGCCGCCCATCATGTAGTGCGCGGTCGGCACGACTTCGACCTGACCGCCCGCGAGATCGAAACCGCAATCGGCGCAGCGCTCGACCATGCCCTTGAAGCGCTGGCGCACCGACTCGGGCCCGAGATGATCCATGCGCAGATAGACGCCGCCGTTCGGCGTCGCATTGCCCGCGCGCAATTCGCGGAAAATACTGCGCGATACGATATCGCGCGTCGCGCGTTCGCCGCGCGGATCGTAGCGATGCATGAAGCGCTCGCCGTCGCCGGTCAGCAGGTAACCGCCCGCGCCGCGCAAGCCTTCTTCGAGCACGGTACCGGTCATGCGCGTATGGGTGCCGGCCAGCAGCCCTGTCGGGTGGAACTGCACCATTTCCATATCGCGCAGCGTGAGGCCCGCGCGCATGGCCATCGCCATGCCGTCGCAGCTCTTGTCGCCGCTCGGCGTGTGGTACTTGTACATCGTCGGGCCGCCGCCGGTCGCGAGCAGCACCGCTTTCGCGCGCACGAATACGAACTCGCCGCTGCGCATGTCGATCATCAGCACACCGGCGAGCGCGCCGCCCGGCTGCGTTTCGATGAATTCAACCGCGCGGTGTTCTTCGAGCCGCGCGATGCCGCGCGCCCAGACCTGCTCGGCCAGCCGGTTGATGATCTCGATGCCGGTCTGGTCGCCCTTGTGCACTGTGCGATCGAAGGTCTGCCCCGCGAACGCCTTCTGCTTCAACGTGCCGTCCGGATTGCGATCGAAAAAGCAGCCGAGCTCGTTTTCGAGTTCGTGAATGCGTTCGACCGCGCGCGTGACGAGCGTCCACGCGAGATCCTGGTTCGACAGCCATTTGCCGCCCTCGATCGTGTCCATGAAATGACGCTCGATCGAGTCGCCTTGCGCGAGCGCGACGTTATAGCCGCCCTGCACCATGCGCGTACAGCCGCATTTGCCGAGCAAGCCCTTCACCGCGATCGTGATGCGCAACTGCGGCGCTGCGGCGTGCGCGTGCAGCGCGGCGAACAGGCCCGCGCCGCCGCTGCCGAGAATCAGGATATCGGTGTCGTACTGCTTCATCTGCGTGGGCTCCGGGGTCGGCTTTTTTCAAGGCTGCGAACGAACACCGAGCGACGCGAGCACCTTGTCTCGTTGCGACTGCGTGTTCCGCTGCACTGTCGAGTAGACGCTGCCGCCGTGGCTATCCATTGCCACCAGCAGCGGCCCGAACTCGCCGATCCTGAAGCGCCACAACGATTCGGGGTTCAGGTCGTCGAGGTCGACGTCTTCGATCTGCTCGATCCAGGTCGTTTCGAGCGCCGCCGTGCCGCCGACAATCGCGAGATACACGCCGCCGTGTTTGGCGAACGCATCGGCCGAGCCCTGCGCGAGGCCGCCTTTGCCGATCACGATGCGCACGCCATATTGCGCCATCAGCGGCTCGGTGAAGCGCTCCATGCGCATCGACGTCGTCGTGCCGATGCAGACCGGCTCGTAGCCGGCTGGATGTTCGGCCGATGCCGCCACGCGGCGCACGTTCGGCGCCGTGTGGATGACCGCATGGCCGTTCAGATCGAAGCGCGTCTTGCGGCCGCGATCGAACATATGAATCTGCGTGGCGTCGCGAATGCCGAACAGTGTGCCGGTCAGCGTCACCATGTCGCCGATTTTCAGTTCACGGATCTGCGCCTCGGTGACGGGCATCTGCAATACGTGGTGCGTCATTTATCAGGTCTCCTCGCGGCCGGCGTCCCTGGGCCCCGGTGTCGGTCGATTCCGGTTTCCCATAGACAGCCGATTAATAGCCGTATTCGACTTCGCCGCGCGTCAACGTCGCGCGTGCGCGCCGCGCCGAATGGCATTGCATGTTCACCGCGACCGGATTCATCGTGATGTGCGTCGCGGCAAGTTCGACGTGCACGGCGAATGCGGTCGCATCGCCGCCGAGCCCTTGCGGACCGACGCCGAGCTGATTCACCGCGGCCGACAGCTCCGCTTCGAGCGCGGCCGCATGCGGATCGTCGTTGCGCGTGCCGAGCGCGCGCGTCGCCGCGCGCTTCGCGAGCCACACGCAAAGGTCCGAGGTGCCGCCCACGCCGACGCCGACGATCGTCGGCGGGCAGGTCTTGCCGCCGGCGTCGATCACGCAGTCGATCACGAAACGCTTGATCGCGTCGATGCCGTCGGCCGGCGTCGCCATCTTCAGAAACGAGTTGTTCTCGGAGCCGCTGCCCTTCGGGATCATCTCGATGACGAGCGTATCGGCGGTCGAATCGAAGTCGAGATGGATTGCCGGCATCAGCGGGCCGCATGACGTCTGTTCGTTCTGTCTCGTCAACGGATGGACGACCGACGAGCGCAGCGGATGCTCGCGCGTCGCGCGCTCGCAGCCGCGGCGAATCGCGTCTTTGAGCGCGACCCCGTCGAGCGCGAGTCCGGAACCGATCGTCACGTTGTAGATCGGCAAGCCCGTGTCCTGACACAGCAGGTTGTCCGCGCTTTCGGCGACGCCGATATTCGTGCGCATGATGCCGAGCACGCGGCGCGCGGTGTCGTCGGTTTCCGCGCGCTCGAGACGCGCGATGCCGTCCTTGATGTCCGGCGGCAATTGCTTCAATGCGCGAATGTACAACTGCTTCGCGACTTCTTCGACTTGCTGCATGTCCATCGGGTGGTCTCCATCGCGCTCGAATACTGGCGCGCCGGGTCTTGTTAAACAGGTTGCGCTTTAACGATTACAACGTGAGCGACAGCGCGAAGGCGAGCCCGATGACGAGCGCGCCGCCCGCGGTCGCTGCGATCAGATTCTTGCGCAGGCCGCTCCACGGCCGGTATTCGATCAGCAGAATGCGCACGCCGCCGATCAGATGCGCCGCGAGCAGCGTGACAAGCCCCCATTCGGCAAAAACAAACGCGGGCTGACGCGTGACCGCGAGAAACGAATCGAACGCGGCGGCGCCATGCAAGGCGGTGCCGAGCGCCCAGAAATGCATCGGCAGGAAAACGGCGAGCGCGAGGCCCGACAGGCGATGCACGAGAAATGCCCACCACGCGGGATGATTGCGCGCGCGAACGTCGGCACGACGGCCGGGCGTTTTGCGGCGGCCCGCAGCAGCGGTGCTCGCGGCATGCGATGCATCGAGTTCGCTCATAGTGGCCCTCCGGTCAGCGCAAAGACCGCGCGCAAGCCTGCAATGGCCAACATCAGGCCGACCAGCACGCTGACGGCGAACACGCCCGGGCCCCGCCACCGGAGCCATTCTTCGGCGATGCGCCGCAAGCCGACCGGCACGTGCGCGGCGGCGGCCAGCACGAATACCGCATAAAACAGGCCCCAGACGACGTTGCCATGCAACCGCGCGAGAATCGCACCCGCGGAAAGGCCGCCATGCACAACGGCAATCATCGTGATCAGATGTACGGTTACGCACACCGCGAGCACCATCGCCGAAATGCGCTGCACGCGCCAGCCGCTCATTGCTGCCTTCATTCGAGTGCTCCTCGCGGCGCCTTGCCGTTCAAACGCTTCAGGCCGGCTATGCTCGCGGTCGGCGCGAGCGACTTCGGACAGCGTTCGGTGCATGAGCCGAGCGTGTGGCACGAATGGCAGCCGGCGTCGTTCGATATCGCGGCGACGCGCGCCTGCTGCTGTGTGTCGCGCACATCGTTGACGAGCGTCCAAGCACGGTTCAGTGCGGCCGGGCCGAGGTAGTCAGGATTCCAGGCGACGACGTCGCAGCTCGCATAGCAGACGCCGCAGCCGATGCATTCGATGCCGGCATCGGCGGCCTTGCGCCCGGCCGATGCCGGATCGACACGCGCGGCCGGCTCGGCGCGCGTGCGCTGGCCCGCAAAATAACCCTTCGCATCGCGCCACTTGTCGAAGAAGCCGGTCATGTCGGTGGCGAGGTCTTTCACCACCGGCAGGTGATTGAGCGGCGCGATTTCGAGGACGTCGTCCGCATGTCGCATTACTTTCGTCACATGTGTACGACAGGTCCAGCGCGCGCGGCCGTTGACCGTCATCGCACATGAACCGCACATGCCGACGCGGCAGGCGAAGCGATACGAGAGCGTCGCGTCGAGATGGCGCTGGATATGAATGACGACGTCGAGAACCGTCTGGCTCTCCATGCGCGGCACGTCGAAGCGCTGAAACTCGCCTTCTTCGTCACCGCGCCAGACGCTTACTTTCAGTGTTGTGGGGGTAGCGCTCGGCATCCTGGCTTTTGATTCGCGTGGGGCAGCGAAGCCAGTCTACGGTGCTCGCGCAGCGGCTGAAAGCCAAACATTTTTGCGGCGAGATAAAGAATTTCTTTTGCTCAGAGCGTGCCCGCCATATTGCGCACCCAGGTGGCGAAATTCTCGTTTTCGAACTCGTACGCGTCCCGCGGCGACTTGACGACAACGCCTTTTGCCGCGAGCCGTCCAAGCGCGCGTTGGACATGAGTAGCGCCTAGCGCCTCGATACCCAGCTGTTTCCTGAAGCCCGCCATCGCGTCCCGGGTAAACGGTCTGAAAAGAGGATTTCCCGCGACTTCCCGAACCAGCAAGCGTTCGAGTGCGCTCAAGCCCTCCCACGTGGTTTCATGTCCTTCCGCTCCGGCCAGCTTCTCGATTTGCAGCGACACCGCGGTATCGAAAGACATTCGCGGCTGCATCATCAGCGTAATCGCAACTTCGAGCAGCGGTTCCGGCCGGTGGTGAAACTGCGCGAACGCAACCTTCAGCTTTTTCTCGTTGAGCTTGCGCGAAGTGGCAGCCGCAAAACGCTTCGCAACGAATTGCACGAACGCTTCGTCGAGCAGCGGAAAGTCTTGCAGCGGATTCGCTGCCGAATAGAGCGGCGCACGCGTGTCCGTAAAAACATGGCCGAGCTGCGTGCGCGATGAACCGGTGAACACGACGCGAAGATTGTCGCGATACTTCGTCAGCGCCGTACGCAGCGCGCGCGCCACGTCTTCGCCTTCTTCGCTGCGGCCGAGAGACTGGGCTTCGTCGACGAGTAGCAGCACGGGCTTGCGCCGCGTCAGATCACCGAGCAATTCGTCGAGCCGCAGTGCCGCAGCGGTGGCGGCGCGCTTTTTGTCGTCATTGAGTTCGATCGCGCCTTCTATCGACGTGCCGGCGATTTCAGCCTTGCCCCTTAACGACTTCACGGACGGCGCCAGCCTCGCTTTGAGCTTCTTCGCGAATGTGTCGGGCTCCTGCGGCAATTCCAGCGCGTGCAGCAATGCGGCGCCGGGCGTTTGCCGCGTTTGCCAGAGATCGGCGTAGACGACGTGGTAGCCCATCTGCTGGGCAGCGGGCGTCAGATCCTGCCGCAGAAATACCGTTTTGCCCGTGCGCCGCGGCGCAAAGATGGTGAGCGACGCGAGAATGCCCGAATTCAGCGCAGCCAGATAGGCGTTGGCCAGATCCGGGCGAGGAAAGTGCCAAAGCTCGGTCAGCTTCATGAATTACACAAAATTATCATCGATTCGAGTAATTATACACACCGGTGATAATTTCGTGTAATGGCCGACAGGTAAGGCGCGGCCACGCCGGCGGCCGTGCCGAGGCGCTTGCCGGCGCTTCGGGGGCCGCCTCGCGCGCTCAGGCTGCCTGGCGGTAATAGAGGTTCTGCGGGTGACGCGCTTCGGCGAAAAAGAACCAGCGCTCGGCCACGAGCCCCGCATACTGGATCGCACACGCAGCGCATAGCAGCACGGCCGACAGCGCGACCGAACCGATGCTGCCGCCCAACGCAATCAGCACGAACGGCACCGGGAACGCCGCGATCAGAAACGTCCACTTGATGCGCTGCAGCGTTTGCGGCGTCTTGCCATGGAAAAACTCGCGCAGATTGAACGCGCCAGCCGTAAAGCCGCGCGATTTCTGGACGACCTTCGCCGAACGGATACCGGTCGCGCTTTGCACCGTCGATTTCGGACGCAAGCGCGCATTGCGCCTGAGCGACGCGACGCGCGCGACACAGCCGGCGAGCGTCAGCACGCATGCGCAGACCGCAAGCCCCGGCACGAGCGTCGGCGCGCACCACGCGGCGCTTGCTGCTGCGACCGTGAAGCCCGACGCGCAGCCGAGCAGCACGAAATTCACCATCGTGAGCGGTGTCGCCCACTCCTGCAGAAAGCGCAAGCACGCATAGATCATCGACGTGCAGACGAACAGTGCGCCGCTCGCGAGCACAGCGATCGCGCCGGCTGCGAGCGAATACGGCAAGCCAAGCGCATGCAGCACGCCGTACGCAAACACGCATGCGAGAAACACCGGCAACGCGAGACATTCGCGCGACAGCCACGACGTGCGCCACATCGCGATCGCGCGCCACGCGCGCTCCGGATGTCCGAGGTGGAAAAACGATGCGAATAACCCAAGCACGCCAAGCACGACCGACAGCGCGGCGCCGGCGACAAAGAACGCCTGCGGCGGCATCGCGATCAGGCCGAGCTGCGCAACGAGTTCGACGCCGAACAGCGCGATCATCAAGCCTTGGCCCGCGCCGCTCAGCGTCGTCAGAAATACAACCGAGAAAGCCGGATTCATCGTGGGGTCTCCTGATTCTTTTAAACGCGCGTCGCCATCGACGCGAGATCGACCGTGCCGTGCTCGAGCCCGGCCGTCCCCGCCGTATGAGTGTGCCCTTCGAGGTCCGCGCTTCCGGCATCCGAGCCGCACGAGCACGACCCGCTGCCGCACGCGGTGGTCTTCTGCCGCGGCAAGTAATGGTTTGCGGGACGCGTGCCCCACTCCGGCATCAGTTGGTACCCGCCGCGCTCGCGAATCGCCTTCGATACGACGGATTCAGGATCGTGGATATCGCCGAACAGACGCGCCGACGTCGGGCACGCGAGCACGCAGGCAGGCTTGCGGTCGCGCTCGGAGAACGACTCGTTGTGAATGCGGTCCGCGCAGAGCGTGCACTTCGTCATCTCCTTGCGCTCTTCGTCGAGTTCGCGCGCGCCGTAGGGGCACGCCCACGCGCAGTATTTGCAGCCGATGCAGCGGTCGAAGTCGACGAGGACGAGGCCGTCTTCCTTGCGCTTGTAGCTCGCGCCGGTCGGACACACGGGCACGCACGGCGGATCCTCGCAGTGCAGACACGATTTCGGAAAGTGGATCGTATCGGCGAGCGGAAATTCGCCGGCCTCGAACGTCTGCACGCGGTTGAAAAACGTGCCGGACGGGTCGGCATCGTAGGGACGCGCATCCGAAAGGCTCCCTGCCTCGCCGGACGTGTTCCATTCCTTGCAGCTCGTCACGCAGGCGTGGCAGCCCACGCAAACGTTCAGATCGATCACGAGCGCCATCTGGGTCATCGGGGTGCTCCTCAAATATCTTTCGAAGTTTTGACAGTCCGGCGCAAACGCGCCGCGAATTCGCCGCTCCCCGCGAAATAGGTCTGCACGATGCGCTTGAACGTGCCGACCGATCCCGGCAGCGGCTGCATCGGCGCGAATTGCGGCAGCGTGTGATCGGCATCCGCTTCGGCCGGATAGACGCGCACGCGCACGTCATACCACGCGGCCTGGCCAGTAATCGGATCGGAGTTGGAAATGCGCGAGGGCGACTGCGCGGAAGAGGTTTTGCCCGCCTTGCCATCAACGGGCAATTCGTCCGTGATCAGGTGATTGAGCAGAAAGCCGCGCTGCGATTCGTTGGCGTCGGGCCCGAGATTCCATGCGCCCGCGGCCTTGCCGATCGCATTCCATGTCCACACCGTGCCCGGTTCGACCGCCTCGCTATAGCGCGCCATGCAACGCACCTTGCCCCATTGCGATTCGACGTAGATCCAGCCGCCGTCTTCGATGCCCTGCTCGCTCGCCATGCGCGGGTTCATAAACAGGTAATTCTCGCCATGAATCTGGCGCAGCCAGGCGTTTTGCGAGTCCCACGAGTGATACATCGCCATCGGCCGCTGCGTGACCGCCGCCAGCGGAAAGCGCGCGAGATCGGTGGTGTCGCGTTCGAGCGGTTCGTACCAGAACGGCAGCGGATCGAAGTAGCGTTCGACGCGTTCGCGCAGATGGTCGGGCGGCTGGCGGCCCTTCGTTTTGCCTTGCGCCGCGAGCCGGAATTTCTGCATCACGTCCGAATAGAGCGCAATCACAATCGGTTCGGGAAACTTGCGAAAGCCTTTTTCGACCGCGAATTGCAGATATGGACCGTTCTGGCCACGCATGTACTGCATCGTTTCGGGCAGCGTGTAGTGGAACACGCAATTATGTTTCGCGTATTGCTCCCACTGATTCGGGTTCGGCTTGCCGACCAGCGCGTCGCTGCCGTCCTCGCCGCGCCAGCCGATCAGGAAGCCGACGCCCGAACCCGGCGCGGTTTCGTGATTGACGATGAACTCCGGATAGTCGCGATATTTGCGCGTGCCGTCCGGCTTCGTAAAAGCCGGCAGCTTGAGACGGCTGCCGAGTTCGATCAGCACTTCCTGGAACGGCCGGCATTCGCCGGTGGGCGGCACGACCGGCACGCGCACGGAATCGACCGGACCGTCGAATTCGGAAATCGGGCGGTCGAGCATCGACATCGCATCGTGACGTTCGAGATAGGTCGTATCCGGCAGAATCAGATCGGCAAACGCCGTCATCTCCGACTGGAACGCATCGCACACGACGATAAACGGAATCTTGTATTCGCCGTTGTCGTGCCTGTCGGCGAGCATCTTGCGCACTTCCACCGTATTCATCGATGAGTTCCATGCCATGTTGGCCATGAAGATCATCAGCGTATCGATCGGATACGGGTCGCCGCGCCACGCGTTCGTGATGACGCTATGCATAAGTCCGTGCACCGCGAGCGGGTACTCCCACGAGAACGCCTTGTCGATGCGCACCGGTTCGCCGTGCTCGTCGATGAACAGATCTTCGGGCGCAGCCGGCCAGCCGAGCGGCCCCGTCGCAAGCGGCGTGTTCGGCTTCACCGCGTCCGGGCTGTTCGGCGGTTTCGCCGACGGCGGCACCGCGCGAGGAAACGGCGACTTGTGGCGAAAGCCGCCCGGCCGGTCGATCGTACCGAGCAGCGACATCAGCACGGCGAGCGCGCGAATCGACTGGAAGCCGTTCGAATGGGCAGCCAGGCCGCGCATGGCATGAAATGCAATCGGATTGCCGGTTACGGTCTCGTGCGTTTGGCCCCATGCGTCGGTCCAGCGAATCGGCAGCGTGATCTTGTGATCGCGTGCGGTATCGGCCATTTCGCGTGCGAGACGACGGATCGTGTCGGCGGCAATGCCGGTGATTTCCGCTGCCCATTCGGGTGTGCATTGCGCAGCACGTTCGCGCAGCAGTGCGAACGACGGCGTGACCGGCGTGCCGTCGTCGAGCGTATAGCGGCCGTCGAGCGCGGGCGTAGCGCCCGGCGTGTGATGCAGCACCGGTCGCTCGCTTGCGCTATCCCACCACAAATGATTTTGCGGAAACAGCGGATTGCTTTCCGGTGCGTCGAGATTGCGCACGAACAGGCCGAACTCGTCGCTTTGCTCGTTCATATTGAGCAACTCGGCCGCATTCGTATAGCGTGTGACGAATTCGCGATCGTAGCTGTCGGTCGCGAGCAGTTCGTGGATCAGCGCCATGAACAGCGCGCCGTCGGTGCCGGGTCGAATCGGCACCCATTCGTCGGCGATCGCCGCGTAGCCGGTGCGCACAGGATTGATCGCGATAAATCGGCCGCCCGCGCGCTTGAACTTCGAAATCGCAATCTTGAGTGGGTTCGAATGGTGATCTTCCGCGGTGCCGATCATGAAGAACAGCTTCGCGCTGTCGAGATCCGGGCCGCCGAATTCCCAGAACGAGCCGCCTATCGTGTAGATCATGCCGGCAGCCATGTTCGCCGAGCAGAAGCCGCCGTGCGCTGCATAGTTCGGCGTGCCGTACTGCTTCGCGAAGAGACCGGTCAGCGCCTGCATCTGGTCGCGGCCCGTGAAGAGCGCGAACTGCTTCGGGTCGGTGGCACGCAGATGCGCAAGCCGCTTTTCGAGCGTGGCGAGCGCCACATCCCATGACACCGGTTCGAACTGCGCCGTACCGCGCTCGGCGTTCGCCTTGCGCATCAGCGGTTGCGTCAGACGCGCCGGCGAGTACTGCTTCATGATGCCCGACGAGCCCTTCGCGCAAATCACGCCCTGGTTCAGCGGATGATCGGGGTTACCGTCGATGTAGCGCACTTCGCCGTCGCGCAAATGCACGCGAATGCCGCAGCGGCACGCGCACATATAACACGTCGTGGTTTTGACCTCGAGCTTTTCGTTTTGCGTACGCGCGTGATGTTCCATGCTTGCCCCATACCTCGCAAAGTCCATTCGATAAAACAGACGAGAGTCCGCTGTTCATCGTAGAGGCGTTATAAGCAAATGAAAAATCGTTATTTCGAATCCGTTCTATCGAACTGACCGATAGTTTTACGCGCATTCGCGCGACGCCTTGGCTCTGGCGACAAGCCTTTGCTGGCGGACGATTGCGGCGCCCGCGATCCCGAATCCGCGCGCTTTTCAGGAATTCCGGGCGCCGGTTACCGAAAGGCTAATGAATGGTTCGGGCCGAGGCGGCGACGCGGTGCTGTCCTGAAAGCGACGCCGCGTCACTTATGACCGTAAGCAAACCCGTCAGGCGTTATGCGCTGAGTAACATTGCGCGGCGTGTCGGCACGGTGCCAGTCACACGTCCAAGCGGCGCCCCGGCCGTCACGAAGCGGATCGCGCGACGCATGTACAGCACGCCTTCGTTGCGGCTTACGACTGTCGTCGTCGCGTCGGTCAGCGGATCGACGATGTCGAACAATGGTTCGCCCGCGCGCACGGTCGCGCCGACTTCGGCGCGATGCACAAGGATCCCGCTCGCCGGCGCATACAGCTGTTCACTACCGGCAAGCGGCGTGGGGGACATCAGGAGGGCGGGCAACGGTTTCGCATCGCCGCGCAGCGCGCCGCGATGCGTCAGATAGTCGATCAACGCATCGGCGTCCTGCTGCGCAGCGTCATACGATACGTCGCGCTGCCCGCGGCATTCGACCGTCACCGCGGCGGTGCCCGTGGGTACCGGCTTGCTCGCCGGCAACGCCTGCTGCAGTTGCCACCAGAAGAGGCTATGCGCTTCGTCGAACGACTGGCCGCCCGAGTCGTTCGCAAGCATCGACGCGCGCGAACCGAGATAGCGCGCCAGCGGTTCGAACTGCGCCCAGCCAGTTTCGTTCGTATAGAGATGCATCGCGGCTTCCTGCGAACAGTGCAGATCGATCACGATGTCCGCGTCAAACGACAGCTTCAGCAATTCATGCTGCAACGATTCGAATTCGTCGACGGGGGTATGGAGTTCGAGTTCGTCGTGCATCAACTGCCGGACGATGCGGCGGTTCTCGAGCGGATCGGCGCCGAGCGTATCTTTCGCGCGCTCGATCGCCGCATTGAACGGCAGGAAATGGCGGTTGAAATTCCTGCCGCTGCCGAGTTCGAAGCGCCCGACGAACTGGCCGAGCACGTATTGCGACAGTCCGATCGGGTTGGCCACCGGCACGAGCACGATGTGCGCAACGAGCGCGCCTTGCGCTTCGAGTTCGACGAGGCGGCGCTTCAACAATACGGCTGTTAGCATCGCCGGTGTTTCGTCGGCGTGCAGCGATGCCTGGATGTAGATCTTTTCGTCGCTTTGCGCCGGGCCGAAACGGAACACCGTCAGCTCGCGGCGCGTGCCGACGGCGGGTGACAGAAGCGGGATCGATTGCTGGTTCATTTCTAGCGGCGCCGGTTATGAAAAGTTCGGCGTCATGCTACGGCGGTTCGACCGTTTAGTCACGGGCGCCCGAAGCTGCGGCGCGCCAACCCGCTACCCTCCGCACAAGCCGCGCGAACCCTACCGCGAGCGGACGTTCCCGAATAGCCTCACCGTTGGCGCGGCCACGCGATCATCTTTTCAATTCGAAAATGCTGTCGATCTCGACGGGAATGCCCATCGGCAACGTATGCACGCCCAACGCACTGCGCGCCGGCAATTTGTCTTCGCCGAACAGGTCGCGCAGCAGATCGCTCGCGCCGTTCGCCACCTGCGGATGCTGCGTGAACGACGCATCGGCGCGCACATACACGGTAAGCCGGCTGCAACGGTCGACCTTGTCGAGACCGTATTCGTCGTCGATGCAGGACAGAATCATCAGCATAGTGAGCTGGGCCGCGCGCTGCGCCGCTTCGAGCGACAGCTCCGTGCCGACCGTCCCGACGACAGGCTTGCCGTTCTCGAACGGACCAAGCCCCGACACATACATCTGGCTGCCCGATATCGACACCGTTCGGTACGACCCGAGCGGACGGATCGGAGCGGGCAGTTCGAAGCCGAGTTGCGAAAGGCGCGAGGGGAGGTTCATGGCGGGTTCCAGGTAAAGGGTGAGCCTTGTTCGCGCGAGGCGAAAGTCGAAAGGCGCTTACGTCTGGAACAGCAACCTGCGGCACTTTATTCCAAAACTGGAATAAAGTGCCCACGAAAGAAAAGAAACAAACGGCCAAAGACGAAGCCGTTACGCGTTGGCCTTGGCCGGGTAGCCGCCCGCGTCGTCATCGCGTTGCCGGATCGCGGCCGCGCCTTCCGCCTCGCGGGCAACGGTGCCGGGCATCTCGCGGCCGCGCAGCGAGCAACCGGCAGTCTCCCTGACGAACAACAGCGCGACCATGCCGACCACGCACGCGGCCATCATGTAATAAGCGGGCACGAGCGTCGAACCCGTATGCGCGACGAGCCAGTCGTTCGCCATCGGCGCGGTGCCGCCGAACACCGACGTCGAGACGTTGTATGCGATCGCCACACCGGCGTAGCGCACCTGCGTCGGGAACATGGCGGGAAACATCGCCGAGATGCTCGCGAGTTGCGGCACGTACAGCAGTCCCAGCACCGCGAAGCCGATCAATGCACCGGCCACGCCATGCGACATCAGCGTGAACATCGGCACTGCCGCGACGAACAGGCCGACGAGCGAGATCCACCAGACGCTCTTGCGGCCGATGTGATCCGACAATGCGCCCGAGAACGGCAGCAGCACCATCATCGACAGCATGCCGATCAGCGGCACGAGCAACGACATGTTGTCGCTCATATGCAGCTGCGTCTTCATGAAGGTCGGCATATAGGCAAGCAGCACGTAGTTCACCACATTGAGCGCGATCACGAGCCCGCCCAGCAAAAGCATCGGCCTCCAGAATTGTTCGACCAGTTGCCCGAGCCGCACGCCCGTATGCTCGTCGTGATGCGCGGCCTCGGCGACTTCGCGGAACACCGGCGTATCTTCGAGACGAATCCGCAGATACAGGCCGATCAGACCGAGCGGCGCCGCGACGAGGAACGGCAAGCGCCAGCCCCATGCATGCATCGTGTCGCTGCCGAGCGCGACCGAGCAGCCGAGCATCAGAAACGCACCGAGCGAGAAGCCCGCGAGCGTGCCGAATTCGAGGAAACTGCCGCACAAACCGCGTTTGCGGTCCGGCGAGTACTCGGCCATGAAAGTCGCCGCGCCGCCGTATTCGCCGCCGGTCGAGAAGCCCTGGATCATGCGCAGCACGATCAGCAGCGCCGGCGCCCACCAGCCGATACGCTCGAACGACGGCAACAGGCCGACGCACAGCGTGGCGATGGACATCAGAATAATTGTCAGCGACAGCACATGCTTGCGTCCGACGCGGTCGCCGACCGGTCCCCAGAACAGCCCGCCCAACGGCCGCACCAGAAACGAAATGGCAAAGGTCGCGAGCGCGAACAGCGTTGCCTGTGCGGTGCTGCCCGGAAACAGCGCCGCCGATACATAAGTCAGACCGTAGCTATAAATGCCGTAGTCGAACCACTCGGTGGCATTGCCCATTGCCGAGGCGGCTATCGCTCGCCGCAGCGAGCAGCGGGGCTGGGGCGTGACATTTCCCTCAGCCGTGGGTTGCGCGTAGCTCATTGGTCGTCATCCGTGAACGTGAACCGGCCGGCGCCGAGCACGGCACCGGGTATGGACTCACGATACAGAGCGACAAATTAATCTCAGGTGTCCCAGGACAATCGGCAGGCTGGGGTTTTCCCGCACATCGGCACCGCGGCAGAAGCGGTGCGACGATGCCGTGCAATGGTGCACAGTGCGCACGCACGCGGGGCAGCGCGCTGCGACCGATACGCAAACCGCAAACGCGGCGGCATCGTCATCATCGGACCTGCGGGACCCGAAGCGGCGTGCCCGGCGCTAGTGCACCTGACGCGCGCCGCGCATCCCGAATCCCGCGAGCGCTCCGACGACGCACAGCACAGCCACATACAATTGCGGCGCATCCGGATTCGACTCCAGCATCAGCGACACCGCGATCGGCGTGAGCCCGCCAAATACGGCATAAGCGATGTTGTACGAGAACGAAATGCCCGAGAAACGCACGGTCGGTGGAAACGCGTTGACCATCGCCACCGGAATGGCCGCGACAGCGCCGACGCAAAAGCCCGTCAACGCGTAGTACGCGATCAGCGACGACGGATCGGCTGCGACCCGCGTGAACATCGCGTAGTACGACACCGCGAGCAGCAGGCAACCGAAGAAAATCGTGCGCGCCGCGCCGAAGCGGCCGGCAAGCGAGCCGAAAATCACGCAGCCGATCGTCAGGCACAAGGTCGCGACCGAGTTCGCCGCGAGCGTCGTCGCGGCATCGAGATGAAAGCGCTTTTGCAGCAGCGTCGGCGTCATCAGAATCACGACGACGATCGCCGCGGTCAGCGTCCAGGTGAGGATCATCGAAACCAGCACGGGGCCGCCGTGGTCGCGCAGCACGGCCTTCAACGGCACCTCGGACGCAAGCGACTTGCGCTGCTGCATTTCGACGAACACCGGCGTCTCCTGCAGCCAGCGGCGCATGAAGGCGGCGAGCAGACCGAACAGTCCGCCGATCAGGAACGGGATGCGCCACGCGAACGCGACCATTTCCTCATGCGCGTAGCGATGATTGACCGCCGATGCAATCAGCGAGCCAAGCAGAATGCCCGCGGTCAAGCCGGCTGTGAGCGTGCCGCATGCATAACCGACGTAGCGGCGCGGCACATGTTCGGAGACGAACACCCACGCGCCCGGCACTTCGCCGCCGACGGCCGCGCCCTGCAGCACACGGCATATGAGCAGCAGTACGGGCGCGACAAGACCGACCACGTCGTACGTCGGCAGAAGTCCCATCAGCAGGGTCGGCAGCGCCATCAACAGCACGCTCAGCATGAACATCCGCTTGCGCCCGACCAGGTCGCCGAAATGCGCCATGATGATGCCGCCGAGCGGGCGCGCAATGTAACCGGCCGCGAATATGCCGAAGGTTTGCACCTGCCGCAGCCAGTCGGGAATCGAGGTGGGGAAGAACAGCTGCCCGATCAACGCCGCGAAGAACACGTAGATAACGAAGTCGTAAAACTCGAGCGCGCCGCCGAGCGCCGCGAGCACAAGCGTTCTGTGGTCGCTGCCCATTAGTGGGCGATGAGGAATAAAAGAAGCTTGAGTATCGGTGGTGGTCATCGTTGGAGATCTTATCGGTACAACTGCACGATGGGTGTCCAGGGCCTGAAGGCCGCTTGAAACGATGCGGCTTTCAGCATTCGGCTTCAGGCAGGGGCATCAAGCTTTCACAACACCTTGTCGCCGAAGAATATTCCAGACGGCGCTTCGTTTCGGACCCGGCGCGGCTCAGTCATCCGATGTCAGCATCCAATAGAGAGGTAAGCGAAAACGGCGGAGCCGCTATCGCGGTCCGCCGTTTTCGATTGATTGCTCCGCTTTACTACTCTCACCCGCGATTACTCGCGCCGTGTCGCGAGCTCCGCGCCCTGGCGCAGCGCTTCGAGCAGACTGCCTTCGTCGGCAATGCCTTTGCCCGCGATATCGAAGGCCGTGCCATGATCGACCGACGTGCGCACGACCTGCAAGCCGACCGTGACATTGACGCCAGCTTCGAGGCCAAGCACCTTGACCGGTCCATGTCCCTGGTCGTGATACATCGCGACCACGAGATCGAAATCGCCGCGCCCCGCACGGAAAAACAGCGTATCCGCCGGCAGCGGTCCTTCGATATTCCAGCCGCGCTCGCGCAGCTCCTGCACGGCCGGCACGATCTTCTCGTCCTCCTCGCCGTAACCGAACAAACCGTTTTCACCGGCATGCGGATTGATCCCGCACACGGCGATCTTCGGATTCGCGATGCCCGCCTTGACGAGCGTTGCATGACCGCGCTCGATCGTGCGCTTCACGAGGCCCGGCTCGATCTTGCGGATCGCATCGATGATGCCGATATGCGTCGTCACGTGAATCACGCGCAATTGCGGTGCGACAAGCATCATCGACACTTCTTCGACGCCGGTCAGATACGCGAGCATCTCCGTGTGGCCCGGGAATTTGTGGCCGCCTGCATGCAGCGCTTCCTTGTTGAGCGGCGCCGTGCAGATCGCATCGATCGCGTTTGCTTCCGCAAGTTCGACCGCGCGCGCGATGTACTGATATGCGCCATCGCCCGCGATCGGCGACAGCTTGCCGAACGGCAGGTCTTCGGGAATCAGGCCGAGGTCGATACAGTCGATGGTGCCGAGCTCGTAGCGCGCGTCGGACGGTTGCTCGATACGGCGCACCTTCGCCGCGCTGCCGACGATTTGCGCGGCGCGCTCGAGCCGCTTCGCATCGCCGATCACGAGCGGCCGGCACTGCCGGTAAACCGTTTCATGTGCGAGGCTCTTGACGATGATCTCGGGGCCCACGCCGGCGGCGTCGCCCATCGTGATGCCGATTATGGGGAGATAGTGGCTCATGGCTTCCTGATGCTTCCGTTCAGAGGAGAGTTCGTTGGTTGCACGCGGCCCGCGCGCGCTGCGGACTGAAAATCGGTTTGTGCCCGCGCGCCGGGTTCGTCACCCGGCCGCGGCGCTTGCTGCGCGCCGCGCAGATGCAGCCATGCGCCATACAGCGCATGCTCGCTGCCGAAGGCGCCGGCCTTCGTGACCACGGTAAGCTGCCGACCCTCGTCCGACGGCTGCGCGACCGCAACGCCCGGCTCGACTTCGGACAGCAGTTCGAGGCTGCCGATGCCCGCTCTGCCGAGCATCGCGCGAGCGGTTTCGCCGCCGGTCGCGATCAGGCCCGCGAGATGGCCGACGTGCGGCTCGACAAGCGCGGCAAGCGCCATGGAAAGGTGCGCGCCTTCGGACGGATCGAACGCGTCGTCGCGGCCGATGCGCACGAGAAGATCGTTGCCGGCTGCGAGCGGCACGCCGATCGCGGCCTGCCATTGCGTGCTGTCCGGATGACGTTCGAGGTCGCGCAACACGGCGGGCGGCACGATCAGTTCGGCCATGCCCGTGCGCTCGCGCAGCAGCGCGCATTGCGCGCCGGACACGGCCGACAGGCTGCCGACGAGCGTCAGGATCGGCCCTTCGCGACGCGTCGGCGCCACGGGTGCCGGTGCATCGTCGCCGAACAGGTCGGGGAGCGCCGCGAGTTCGCGCGCAAGACCGCCGGAGCCGACCCAGAAGAACGCATCGCCCAACGCCAGCGTCGCGCGCGCGAGCAGATTCAGATCGGCTTCGTTTTGCGCGTCGACGATCAATGCCTGCACGCCGGCGCGAATCTGTTCGGCGATCGACTGCGCAAGCAGGCCGGAGTGCAGTTCGCGCATCCGTTCGACGGCGAGCTGCGCAGTGCGCAAACCGGCTTCTTCGAGCATGGGCTGCAGGTCCGCGGTCTTGCCCGCATGCTCGAGCTGCCACGTCTCGGTTTCGCCCAGCGGCACGCCGCGCACGAAAACGCGGCCGTCGCGCACCGTGCGCCCTGTGGCCGGAAAAGCAGGCGCGACGATCGCAAGACCTGCCAACGGTTGCAGCGCCGCGACTTCGGCAACCCAGTTGCCGCGCAGCGTCGAATCGATCTTCTTGTACAGACGCCGCTGCGATGCGCGCCGGCTCGTGCCGCCCGCGCTCGCCGCCTGCGCGCCGCCGAACGCCCGCCACGCTTGCGCCGCACGGCTTGCCGCGTCGGCCGGTGCGAGCCGGCGCGAATCCGTATCGAGCGCGATCACGGCGAGACGGCCGGCCGCCGCGTCGTGCGCGGCTTCAACCGCTTCGTCGGCGCCGAGCGCGACGACCGTGCGACGTCCGGCGTTGGCAAAGCCAATCGCGCAATCGGCCGCGCCCGACAGGTCGTCGGCGACGATCAGCATGCTCACTGCACGGTCTCCCGGTTGCTGCCGACGCGTGGCGACGCCACGCGCTTTGCGACGGCCGCGGTCAGGATCGGACAGAGGATCGCGGTCACCACCACGCATGCGGCGACAAGCAGCGTCGCGCTCTTCGCGGCTTCCGCATACACGGGGTTTGCCGCGGCGATCAGCGCCGGCACCGCCGCCGCGTTACCCGCCGTATTGGCCGCCGACACGCCGGCCACGCCGGTGCCGCTCGTCAGGCGATCGACGATGTAAAGCGGAATGCCCGTCACGATCACCACTGCGATACCGAGCCCGATGCCGAGCAGACCCGCTTGCCAGACCTTGTGCAGATCGAGGCCGGCGCCGAGCGCAAGCGCGAAGAACGGAATCATGACCGGCACGGCGCGGCCGAGAAATTCGCGCATCTCGCGGTCGAGATTGCCGAGCAGCATGCCGAACGCGAGCGGCAGAATGCTGCCCACCAGGGTCTGCCACGGAAAAGCGGAGAGCCCCGCGACGCCGAGCGTGACCATTGTCAGGAACGGGCCTGATTCGAGCGACATGATCGAATACGCGCCGACGTCTTCGGAGCGTCCGTACTGGCCCATCAGCGCCATATAGAGGCCGCCGTTGGTGTCGTTCATCGCGGCGACGACGGCAAGCGTCGACAGGCCGGCGAACAGACCCGACGTGATCGGCTGCTCGCCGAGCAGGTGTCCGAGCGCGACCCCGACGACGATCGCCGTGCCGACTTTGGCGGCGAACAGCGCACCGCCTTTCTTCACGATGTAGGGCGTCGCTTTCACGTCGATGCTCGCGCCCATGCAGACGTAGAACACCGCGAGGATCGGCAGCGCGCCGGTGAACAGTGCATTCGTGAACGAGCCGAAAAATTTCGGCATGTCCGGCAGGAAGGTCGCCACGAGCGCGCCCAGCAGCAACGGGACGATCATCATCCCGCCGGGCACGCGCTCGATCGCGCGCTTGATACGAATTTGAGCCATTTGAAGTGTCTCCCGATTGACTAAGGCTTACCGATTCGATCATTATTTTGATTGATTCGATCAAAATAGTGTAAGGCGCGATCGCCTGGCGTGCAACCCAAAGCGGCCCGAGGGTTTACGCTTAGGCCCGCCCATCAGGCGGTTTCGGCGTTATCTGGCTGGCCTCGGCGGAATCGTCCGCAAAATGTGGCGCGCCACGTTGGCGCCGAAAATTGATCGATTCGTGCAAAATGCAAACCCGGTAAACTACGCCGTTCGTCGCGCGCAACGGCCGTGCCGCGCGCGCAGGCCGCTTTTCGAACCCGGAGCCCCATGAAAGTAGCGAACCGTCGCGAGGCGATGCTCAAAGCCGTACTGTCCGGCATGACCGATGTCGGCGCGCTGTGCGAGCACTTCGGCATGTCGGAGGCGACGGTGCGGCGCGATTTGCGCGCGCTTGCCGAAGAGCACCGCATCGTGCGCACCTATGGCGGCGCCGCGGCGCCTGTCGGCATGCATGAACCGGAAGAATCGCTCGAGACGCGGCGTCAGAGTTTTCGCGACCAGAAGGACGCGATTGCGCGCGTCGCGGCGGCACAGGTGCGCGACGGCGATACGATTTTTCTCGACGGCGGCACGACGACCGCTGCAATGGCACGGCTGCTCGCCGGCCGGCGCGACTTGCGCGTCGTGACCAACAACCTGCTCGCGATCGGCGTGCTCGCGTCGAGCGACGTCAGGATCACGCTGATCGGCGGCGATTTACGGCCGTCGAGCATGAGCACGCTCGGGCCCATTGCACAGCTCGCGTTGAGCCGCCTGTCGGTGGACAAGGCGTTTCTCGGCGCGGACGGCGTCGTGGCCGGACGCGGCCTGTGCGAGGCGAGCGCCGAACAGGCCTATCTGAAAGAGTGCGTGATCCGTCAGGCCGCGAGCGTCTTTGTGCTCGTCACGTCGAACAAGCTCGACCATGCGAGCCAGCAGCACTGGACGCCGCTCGAGCGCGCATGGACGCTCGTCACGGATGCGGCGCGCGAGGCGCCGCAGCTGGCGAGCTTCGTTCGCCACAGCGACGTGACCGTATTGAGCGCCGCCGAAGAGACGGCATAAGACGTCGAGAAATACGCGGAGAAGACAGCGAGGCGCGAACGCGCCGCATCAGCACTTCTCCGCGCCGACCCGCGCGTCGAGCTCCTCGGCGCGCACCGGCTCGCCGGCAGCGGTCAGCGTCGATATCGCGACGATGCCGAGTATCGCCAGCACGGCGCCGAAGCGGAAATCGGTCGCAATGCCCGCGCGGTCGACGATCGTGCCGCCGACCGACGAACCCACCGCGATCGCCACCTGAATGATGCCGACGAACATCGCCGACCCCGCTTCGGGCAGATCCGGAGTCGCGCGCTGGATCCAGACGCTCATGCACAGCGGAATCGCGCCGAATGCGACGCCCCATGCCATCAGAACCGCCGTCACCGCGAACGCGTAGTGTTTGAAGAACGGCATCGTCACGAGGGCTGTCAGCAGCAGCACGACCATCGTGAGCAGCGCCCCTTTCAGATTGCGGCCGACGACCGTCGACACCGCGAAATTCGACACAAACCCGATAATGCCGAAGCCGAGCAGCACCCACGTGATGCCCGATTCGCTGAAGCCCGCATCGCGCAGCAGAAACGGCGCGATATACGTGTAAGACGAAAAGTGCGCGCCGAACACGAGCGCGACCATCAACAGACTCCTGCGCGGATGCGGGCGGCGCACCAGCTCGACGAGATCGGTGAAGCGCAGCGCCGCGCTCGACGGCAGCGACGGCAGCAGCACTGCCTGCGCGGCCAGCGCGACGGCAACCAGCACGCCGGTTGCCATAAAAGACACGCGCCACGACGCAAGCTCGGAAATCAGCGTGCCGAGCGGCACGCCGATCACGGTCGCGCAGGTCACGCCGGCGAGAATCGCCGCCGTCGCGCGCGCCGCTTCGTGCAGTTTGACGAGCCGCCCTGCCGCCGCGAGCGCGAGCGTCCAGAAGCCGCCGAGGCTCGCGCCGAGCAACGCGCGGCCGATCAGCATCACGGCAAAGCTCGGCGCGAACGCGGAGATCAGATTCGACGCGAGCAGCAGGATCGACAGCGCGATCAGAATGTAGCGCCGGTCGATACGGCCCGCGCCGAGCATCATGCCCGGCGCCGAAACCGCCGCGATCACGCCGGGCGTCGTCACCATCAGGCCAGCCGTGCCGGGCGTCACGCCGAGTTCGCGCGCGATCTGCGGCAACAGGCCGACCGGCAAAAACTCAGTGGTCACGAACGCAAATGCGCCGATCGTCACCGCGCCAACTGCGAGCCACGCACGCAACGGGGACGAATCCTCGTTTTCCGGCGAACCGTTGCTTGCCGGGTTATTGCTTTCCATCATCATGATGAGGCTGCTTTCAGTTAAACAAACATATCCGGGCGAAGCGGGTTTGCACGTCGTTCATAACGACGTGCAAACCCGCAACAAACCCGCGCCGTGAATGCGGGCTTTTGTCTCCGGAAGCGGTCTTTGGATATGAGAAACGTTGCGCGTGAAAATCTGCTGCAACGTCGAAACATGCCGTCGCGCCAGGTCGGAATCCATGCAGATTCGACAATGCGGCGACCAGCGTGCCAACCGACGTGGTACCCACGCGGACAGCCGGGCGGCGAGCAAGGCGACACCTTACCACCGCACACGAAGTCTTGCTGACGGTCATTCGACGTATTGCGGCATGCGAAATCGCGCGAATAAAAGAAAGCCCGCCAGCGGCAGCGGGACACTGCCGGATGGCGCCTGAATAGAAAGCCAATAAAGAAGATTGCGAAATTCGCCGTGCTTTTATTTGGATTTTTGCGCTAATGATTACGCGTCGAGTTTCGGCGCGGCAGGAAAATCGACGGGCACGCGGGTCGTGCCGTGCAGATAGTTCGTCGCGGGTTTGTCACCGATCACGGCGTTGGCGCGGCCGATGCCGGTTAGTGCGCCGGTGATAAGGCACGCCGTATGCCGTATGCCGGCTTTCAGGCAGCGATTTTTTTGAAATGCGACACTACCCGCCCCTCGTCAGCTGCTCTACGCCACTCGCGGAGTTATGTCATATGTCTGAAGCAACGCAGTTCTGGATGATCCCCGAGGCGCCGACGCCTGTCGCGCCCTTCTCGCACGCCGCCGAATCGGGCGGCTGGGTGTTCGTCACCGGCCAGATGCCGACATTGCCCGACGACGACTCCGCGCCGCTGCCCGAAGGCGTCGCGGCGCAGACCAAGCGCGTGATGGACAACCTGATCATCGTGCTCAAAGGCATCGGTCTGGGCCTCGAGCACGTGGTCTGCGCGCGCGTGTTTCTGACCGAGTTCAAGCGCGACTACGCCACGCTGAACGCCGTCTACGCAGCGTATTTCCCGCCGGGCAAACTGCCTGCGCGCACTTGCGTCGGCGTCACCGGGCTGGCGCGCGACGCGCTCGTCGAGATCGATTTCATCGCACGGCGCCCCGCCTGACAGCGCGATCCTCGCTGCTCATCGACGCTCGTCTTGCGGACGTGCGGCGATGAAATGCCGTATCGTGGGTAACCCCGTTGCAATGCAAGGAGCCCATCCGATGCAGCAGCCTTCCCTTCACGGCAGCCGGCGCCGCTTTCTGCGCACCGCAAGCGGCGTCACGCTCGGCGTGCCGCTCGCGATGTCCTTGCAGCAGCTTGCACGCGCCCAAGGCGGCACCGCACCGCTGCCGCGCATCGCGCGCCGGCCGATTCCGTCGACCGGCGAGCCGCTGCCCGTGATCGGCTGCGGCACGTGGCGCACCTTCGACGTCGGCGACGATGCGAACGCGCAGGCGCGGCTTGCGCGCGTGCTGCAGGTGCTGTTCGACGCGGGCGGCTCGACCATCGATTCGTCGCCGATGTACGGCACATCCGAGGCGGTGACCGGCACGCTGCTCACGAAGCTCGATGCGCACGGCAAGGCATTCGTCGCCACGAAGGTGTGGACGCGTGGCCGCGAACAAGGCATTGCGCAAATGGAAGAATCGATGCGGCGGCTGCAGCAGCCGCGCATCGATTTGATGCAGGTGCACAATCTCGTCGATTGGCGCACGCAGCTCGCAACGCTGCGCGACTGGAAAGCGCGCGGCAAGATCCGCTATATCGGCATTACGCACTACACGTCGAGCGCCTTTCCCGAAGTCGAATCGGTGATGCGCAGCGAAAAGCCCGACTTCGTGCAGATCAACTACGCAGCCGACGACCGCGATGCCGAACAGCGCATCCTGCCGCTCGCGGCGGACCTCGGCATCGGCGTCGTGGTCAACCAGCCGTTCGGCGGCGGCGGGCTGATTTCGCGCGTGAGCAAGCGGCCGCTCCCTGCATGGGCCGCGCAAATCGGTTGCACGACGTGGGCGCAAATCCTGCTGAAATTCGTGCTCGCGCAACCGGCCGTGACGGTCGTGATTCCGGGCACCGGGCGCCCCGAATACATGATCGACAATGTGCACGCGGGCGTCGGCGCCTACCCCGACCAGGCGCTATGCAAGCAGATTGCCGACGCGGTCAATGCATAGAATCTCGCGTTCGTCTGCCGGCCGCTGAAGCGATAGCCGCATTGGCTATAATCGCCACGCTCGATCGAAGACGCACGTGCAAGGAAAGTTTCGATGTCGCTGCCCGCTAGCTCAGCTCAACATTCGTCCCCGCCGAACGGGAATGCCGGCGATCTGTCGCGCGGTGTCTTTCTGCATACGGGCTGGCGCAGTGCCGGCACGTGGGTGTGGTCGAAGTTTCGCGAACTCGAATCGGTCACTGCGTTTTACGAACCGCTCAGCAATGTGATCGGCGAACTGAAGCTCGCGGATCTCGGCGTGCTGAAGCCCTCCTTCAATTCCGGCCATCCTTCGCTCGCTGCGCCTTACTTCGCCGAATATCGACCGTTCATGCGCGAAGGAGCGCGCGGTGTGCCGGGGTATCGCCGGCGTTTCAGCACGGACCGCTTCGGTGCGGCGCCCGACGCTGAATTTCCCCCATTGCACGCCTATCTGCACGAGTTGACCGAACGCACGCTCGATGCAGGCAAGATGCCGGTGTTCAAATTTTGCCGGTCGTCCGGAAGACTCCCGTGGCTCAAGCACGCGTTTCCGGCGGCGCTGCATGCGGCCGTGATGCGCAACCCCGCTTCGCAATTCGCGTCGGGCTGGCTGCTGCATCAGGAATGGCGCAATCCGTTTTTTGTCGCGGCGCCATTGCGCGTGTTAGGGCTTAACCAGCGCGAGCCGCTCGTGAAGGCCGTGATCGACGCATGCGAAGTGCGGCTGCCGCCGGATGCGCCTGCATCGGACGATGCCTATGCTGCCGTTTGCGAGCAATACGCGCGCACGATCGAAGGCTCGCAGGCATATCGCGCGTT
Organism: Paraburkholderia sp. SARCC-3016; assembly: GCF_031119615.1. Classification (NCBI taxonomy): domain Bacteria; kingdom Pseudomonadati; phylum Pseudomonadota; class Betaproteobacteria; order Burkholderiales; family Burkholderiaceae; genus Paraburkholderia; species Paraburkholderia sp. SARCC-3016. The sequence continues at coordinate 198,742 of NZ_JAVHZD010000013.1, forward strand.
TATCGCGTTGTGGGCACTGTCCGCCGTGCGCATGGCGAATGCGGCAGATATCGTCATCGATATCGACCGGCTTGGCGGCGACCACGCGTATGCGGCCGATCGCACCGCACAGCTTGCCGCGCGCAGCGGCACTGCGCCACGCTTTAACGATGCGCGCGATCTCGTCGACGAACTCAAAAGAACGCCGGCGCGCATTAGCGGCATCGATGGATGGTCGATTCGCGCCGTGCACGGCGCCGTGCAGAAATTTGTCGATGCGCATATCGCTGCTGCGCAAGCGGCTTCAATGCAAGCACCCGACGTGGCCGCGCTCGTGCGCGAAAAGCTCGCGCTGGCCGCGACGATTTCAGAGCCGTGGAGATAGGCCGGAAACGTTCGCCCATCAGCGCATCGTCAGCACAGCCGCACCCGCTACTCGCCCGCCGCGCAAATCGTCGAGGGCGCGATTGGCGTCCGCCATCGGATATGCCGTCGTCTCGATCTTCAACGGCACTTCGTTGGCAATCCGCATGAATTCGGCGCCGTCTTCGCGCGTCAGATTCGCAACCGACACGATGCGCCGTTCGCCCCACAAAAACGCATAAGGAAACGACGGTATATCGCTCATGTGGATGCCGCCGCAGACCACGATTCCGCCCTTTACGACCGCTTGAAGCGCTTGCGGAATGAGCGCACCGACTGGCGCAAACAGTAGCGCGGCATCGAGCGCACGCGGCGGCGACGCCTCGCTGCTGCCGGCCCACACCGCGCCGAGACGCAACGCGAGCTGCTGCGCGGCGCTGTCGCCGCCGCGTGTGAACGCATAGACGCTGCGCCCCTGATGACGCGCGACCTGCGCGACGATATGCGCCGCGGCGCCGAAGCCGTAGATGCCGATATGTTCGGCGTCGCCGGCCATCGCCAGCGTTCGGTAACCGATCAGCCCCGCACAAAGCAGCGGCGCCGCTTCCACATCGGTGTAACGCTCGGGCACATGCAAACAGTAGCCGCTCTCCGCGACGGTGCGTTGCGCGTAGCCGCCGTCGATCGTATAGCCGGTGAAGCCCGGCGTATCGCACAGGTTTTCGCGGCCGGCCGCGCAGAACCGGCAATGTCCGCACGTATGGCCGAGCCACGGCACACCGACGCGATCGCCGACTTCGAAGCCGGTCGCGCCGGCTCCAAGCGCTGCCACCGTGCCGACGATTTCATGGCCCGGTATGACCGGCCGCTTCGGATGATCGAGCTCGCCGTCCACCACGTGCAGATCCGTGCGGCACACGCCGCACGCGTGGATATCGATCAGCAATTGGCCCGCGGCCGGCGCGGGATCCGGCAGTTCGGTTTCGCGCAATTGCGGCCCGGAACCATCGAACAGCATCGCATGCATGAGCCCCCCTTCTCTCGCGAAGATCGTTCGCCACGTACCGAAGCATACGCTCCAGGCGCGCCGGGCAATGTGCGTACGCGCCGTTTCCCGCGAAGCGGCGCGCACGCCGGCGATCAGCAATCCATGCTGCGCGCTAGCCACTTCGTATGCAGCACCTTGCAGAGCCGTCCGATCTCGGCCAGCACGTAAACAGGGCAGCTTGCCGCACCGCCCCCGACATCGGGCAACCACAAGCGGATAAATGCCGAAAACATCTCGAAGTCGGCGCGCGTCGGCAGAACGAAACGGTAGCCGCCCGGCAGCGGCGCCCACTTCGTGAGCTCGTGCAAATCGAACCAGTTCATGGCGCGATCTCCGGCCTGTACGCAAGCGGTCGTTGCGTCGGCATCGGGCGCCTGAATTCGCACAGGCGCAGGTCGCGAGATATGCGCCGGAAGGCGGCGCGGTCGAGAGACGCCTTGCCCGAGCGGCAAAGCGGTGCCCTCGCCGCGCCGCTGCCGGCATGGCGTTGCGTGAACTGCATGATGAATCCCCTCGGTTTTATTTCCGTGATGGCCGTGACGGATGCGCGATGTGTGTACATCCGCCCTACGCGTCGTTACGTGTGCACGGTCGAGCGCACGCGTAGCAACGTCTTTTGCGGCAGAGGGGAAGGAGGCGTAATGCAGGAGGCAAGCAGCGCTCGTGCGCCGCCGATGCGATAAAGCGATTTCATGTCGGACGTCCGGTTTTCAGATTGACTCATCGGATGCAAGATGCAGCCGAAACGGCGTATCGCGTGGAAATTCCGCGGGAAACGCCTCTGTCGCCTTGAACCGGCGTAGGTCGCGCCTTGCGGGCCCGTCAGATGCGAAACGCGTGCCAGCCGATGTCGCCCGCTTCTCGCGAAGCCGCACAGGCTTGCCGTGCAAGCATCGCGGGCCATCGAGGGTGCGCATCGGCGATCGGTCCGTGCCATCGACGCTCCATCAAGCGTCACGAAAACGGCGAGCGCTCGCGACCCGGCTTCGTGATTTTCACGGAATGTCGTAAAGCAAGCGCTGAATTTCAGCTCTTACGGACAATCGCGAGCCGCTTCATGCGCGATTCGAGCGTCGTCGGCTTCACGCCGAGCCGCTCCGCCGCACCGGCCTTGCCGCTCACGCGCCAGCCGGTCTGCTCGAGCACCCGCAGAATATGCGCGCGCTCGTTTTGCTCGAGCGTCGGCTCCATGCAGGCGGCAGCCGCCCCGGCAGACGGAGCAGGAGTGGGCTGCACGGCGGCGGCGGTTGCGACGGCGGGGGCGGAGGCGGTGGCGGCCGCGAACGAGACCGGCGTCGAAGCGCTCGCAGGCGCCGCCGCGTCGCCAAACCAGTCGCCGAGCGCCAGTTGCGAGCCCCGCGACAGAATCACCGCGCGTTCGATCACGTGCTGCAGTTCGCGCACGTTGCCGGGCCAGCGGTAACGTTCCAGCGTCGCGAGTTGCCCGGCTGTCAGCGCATCGACATGCTTGCCGTACTTCGCCGCATAACGGCGCACGAAATGCGCGGCCAGCGGCGCCACATCCTCGGGACGCTCGCGCAGCGGCGGCAGCATCACGGGAAACACATTGAGCCGGTAATAGAGATCGGCGCGGAAACGCCCGGCGGCGGCTTCGTCGGCGAGACTGCGGTTCGTCGCGGCGACGATGCGCACATCGACCTTCTGCGTGCGCACCCCGCCGAGCCGCTCGAATTCGCCTTCCTGCAACACACGCAACAGCTTCGCCTGCAGATCGAGCGCAAGTTCGCCGACTTCGTCGAGAAAAAGCGTGCTGCCGTCGGCCAGTTCGAAGCGTCCCGCCTTGCGCGCGAGCGCGCCGGTAAATGCGCCCTTCTCGTGGCCGAACAGCTCGCTTTCGATGAGATTCGCCGGCAGCGCCGCGCAGTTCAGCTTGACGAGCGGCTTGCCGTGCCGCGGGCTCAGCTTGTGCACGACCTGCGCGATCACTTCCTTGCCCGTGCCGGTCTCGCCGCTGACGAGCACCGTCGCGTCGGTGGCCGCCACCTGCCGCACTTGCTGCATCACCTTGTCGAGACCCGTCGCGCCAGCCACGGGCTCGTACTCGCTCGCTTCGCGCAGTTCGTCCTCGAGATAACGGTTGAGCCCGCGCAACTGTCCGACTTCGGCCTGCGCCTTTCGCCGCTCGGCGATGTCGCGCAAGATCAGCGTGTAGATTGCCTGCCCGTGCCCTTCCGCATACGACAGGCTCGCTTCGATCGGAAACGGCGTGCCGTCCGCACGCACCGCGTTATGCCCTTCCGGCACCCACATTGGCGCGGCGCCCGGCTCGGCGCGCAGATAGTCGCCGAGCAGCCGGCACAGCGGCTGCGCGAGAAAGCGGCTGCACGGCGCGCCGATCGCCGCGCGCGCGTCGCAGCGGAACACGCGTTCGGCCGCGCGATTGAAAAACGTGATGTAACCCGCGCGATCGAGCGCGACGACCGCGTCCATCATCGATTCGACGATGCCCGAGAGCCGCGCCTCGCTTTCGAGCAGGCAATGGCGCAAGCGCTGCAATTCGAGGTGCGTGCTGACGCGCGCGAGCACCTCGTCGTGCTGGATCGGCTTCGTGATGTAGTCGACGGCGCCGAGCACGAAGCCCTTCACCTTGTCGACCGTTTCGGTCAGCCCGCTCATGAAAATCACCGGAATCTCGCGCGTCGCCGGGTTCGTCTTCAAACGCTCGCAGGTCGCGAAGCCATCGAGCTTCGGCATCAGCACGTCGAGCAGGATCAGATCGGGGCGCATATGGTCGAGCTGCTCGAGCGCGCTTTCGCCGTCTTCGGCAACCGACACGGCAAAGCCATGCGAACTCAGCAGTTCGAGCAGGATCGACAGGTTCGCCGGCGCGTCCTCGACGATCAGTATCAGCGGCCGGCTGTCGCTCGCAAAATCGCCGGCGATGCGTGCGCCGCTCATCGCGGCCTCGCGAGACTGGCAAGCCAGCGACGTAGCGCCTGCATCCTGTATGCACCGCCGAGCGCGCGCAATTGCGCGACGAACGGCGCGTAGGCGCGATCCGCCTGTTCGATGCGTGCCGCTTGCGCAAGCAACTGCGTAATGTCGCCGCGCGCCGCGAGTTCGACGAAGCGCCGCAACGCATCGGCGGGCGGCGCAATGAGCGGGGCGTCCGGCAGTTCCGTCGAAGTCGGCGCGTCCGCTTCGGCGTGCCCAGCCGAACGTGCGTCGTCAGCGTCGCCGTTTGTCGCATAAACGGGATTCAACGAAAGATGCGCGCACAACAATTCGAGTAGACGCTCCTGGCGAAACGGCTTCGGAATGAACGCGTCCGCGCCCGCTTCGAGACAACGCGTGCGGTTATGTTCGAACGCACTCGCCGAGATCGCGAAGATCACGGTGCCGGCCAGTTCGGCCATCGCGCGAATCCGGCGCGTTGCGGCGAGGCCGTCGACACGCGGCATACGCATGTCCATCAGAATCGCGTGGGGGCGCAGACGCACCGCTTCGCTGATCGCGGACTCGCCGTCGGCGGCTTCATGCACGAGAAAGCCGAGCGGTTCGAGCACATCGCGCAACAGGCTGCGCCCATCCTCTTCGTCGTCGACGACGAGCACCGTGCGCCGCTCGCCTTCAACCGCGGTCAGGAGCCGCTCTTCGACCACCGCCGGTCGTACCGTCACCGGCGGCAGATCGAGCTCGAACCAGAAGCGGCTGCCTTCGTGCGGCGTGCTCTCGACCCGCAAATCGCCGCCCATCAGCTGCACGAGCCGCTTGCTGATCGCAAGGCCCAGCCCCGTCCCCTCGACCACGGTCAACGGATCGCGCACCTGATGAAACAGGTCGAAGATCTCCGACAAATGCTCGGGCTCGATACCCACACCCGTATCTTCGACGACGAAGCACACGCGGCCTTCGTGCATGCCTGTTTTGAGCACGACGCCGCCGCGCTGCGTGTATTTGATCGCGTTGTCGAGCAGATTCATCAGCACCTGACGCAAACGGCGCTCGTCGGCGCATACGAGCGCCGGAAGCTCGGACCACTGTGCACGCGTAAACGCGAGTCCTTTCGCCTGGCTGCGGCTGCGCATGATCGCCGCAATACCTTCGAGCATGGTCGGCAGATCGAAGCTGTCCGAGACCAGATCGAGCGTGCCGGCCTCGATCTTCGCCATGTCGAGAATCTCGTCGATCAGCCCGAGCAGGTGTTCGCCCGACTGCCGGATCACGTTGAGCGCCTTGCATTGCCGCTCGGACAGGTCGGCTTCGCGGCGCAGCAATTGCGCGTAGCCGAGCATGCTATTGAGCGGCGTGCGCAATTCGTGGCTCATGCTCGCGAGAAATTCGGATTTCGCGCGATTCGCCGCTTCGGCCGCTTCTTTTGCCTTGCTCAATTGCGCTTCGCTTTCGCGCAACGCGACTTCCGCGCGCTTGCGCTCGCCGATGCCGATCACGCTGCCGCGTATCAGCCGCCGTGCCGGATCCGGCAACCGCACGAGCCTCACTTCGCAGGGAAACAGCACGCCGGCCGGATCGACATGCGTCCATTCGAACACGGGGACGCCGCCGTTTAACGCATCGTCGATTTTTTCGCGCGCCGCTTCGCTCGACAGGCGCCCGTCCGGTTGCCGCTCGGGGCTCAGTTCGACGGGGCCGATCGAGAGCAGCGACGCGCGGTCGTAGCCGTACAGGCGCGTGGCCTCGTCGTTCACTTCGATGAAGCGCAGCGTATCGACGTCGAGCAGCGTGATCGCATCGGGCGCGTACGCGAGCATCGTCGACATGCGCTGCTCGCTCTGGCGCAACGCCTTTTCCGCGCGTTCGCGCTCGTGCCGCTCGACCGCAAGCGCGATGTCGGATCGTAGCCATGTCGTTCTGTGAGCCAAGGAGTTGGTAGAATGTTTTGTCTTCCTAAGACCGCTT
>NZ_JAVHZD010000118.1:0-517 GCF_031119615.1 Paraburkholderia sp. SARCC-3016
TGCCGATCATCGCATCGCTCATGCCCGGCAGGTCCTCGTCGTCGGCGATGTCGCCGGGGCCGATCAGCTTGATCCCGCTCTTGTCGAGCCCGCGCTCCACGAACTGCTTGGCCAGGATACCGGCCTGGCTTGTCGGGACAAAAATGAACAGAGTGTCGGGATTGCCATCCCGCGCGCGCTGCAGGAACGGCGCGAAGTCCGGGTTGGCCAGCGGCGCCTTGATGGTCTCGGCGACCTGGCCGCCGTGCTTCTTGAAGGTGTCGATGAACCACTTCTCCGCGTCGGCGCCCGGCGCATAGTCGGAGACGATCGTCACGACCTTCTTGATGTTGTTCTTGGCGGCCCAGTCGGCGACGATCACCGACGACTGCGGCAAGGTGAAGCTGGTGCGGACGATGTACGGCGACTTCTCGGTGATGATCGAGGTGCCGGCCGCCATGACGAGCTCGACGACCTTGGCCTCGGCCGACAGCGGCGCCACGGCCAGCGCCGCCGGCGTGACTTCAAAGCCGGCGAC
>NZ_JAVHZD010000119.1:0-506 GCF_031119615.1 Paraburkholderia sp. SARCC-3016
CGTAGCCATGTCGTTCTGTGAGCCAAGGAGTTGGTAGAATGTTTTGTCTTCCTAAGACCGCTTGGCCTCCGACTTTGTTCCCGGCATCCTTTGTGTCAGGAACACGCCAGCGAATTGAAAGCGTCACGGATAACCTCGTCAAAGTCGCCATGGAAATGCACCTTCGCGGCGTGGTAAATGTGAGCAGGTGTGAATGCCTGCATCTGATTGCTGAGATTGATCAGAAAAGCGTGACTTGCACATGGCGATGGCGTAAAGATAAGCAAACCTGAAAAATACCTTTCTACCGTACCGTTTGCCACGCGCTTCACAAGTTTCCTCAATTAACCACGGCCCCATGCGTGACCCATAGCCCGTCAGGGCCTAAGGTTCGTACTCATCCCTCGAGTAGAACCTTTTGAGGACGCTATGGCGAATTCCGCGCTTGTTCTGAAAGTCGGATCGTAGCCATGTCGTTCTGTGAGCCAAGGAGTTGGTAGAATGTTTTGTCTTCCTAAGACCGCTTG
>NZ_JAVHZD010000120.1:0-500 GCF_031119615.1 Paraburkholderia sp. SARCC-3016
TCCGGATGACGCAGCGCGAACTCGACGGTCGCCTTCAGGTAACCGAGCTTGCTGCCGCAGTCGAAACGCGTGCCGTGATACTTGTACGCGAGCACCTGTTCGTCGTTGAGCAGCGACTGGATCGCGTCGGTCAGCTGCAGTTCGCCGCCGGCGCCCGGCTTCAGCGCACGGATATGTTCGAAGATGCGCGGCTTGAGCACATAGCGGCCGACCACGCCGAGATTCGACGGCGCGACGTCCGGCGCCGGCTTCTCCACGATGCCCGACATCTTGATGATCGCGTCTTCCCATTCCTTGCCGTCGACGATGCCATACGACTTCGTCTCGTCGCGCGGAATCTCTTCGACGCCGATAACCGAGCTGTGATAGTGGTCGAACACCTCGATCATCTGCTGCATGACGGGCGGCGTGCCGTACAGCAGATCGTCCGCGAGAATCACCGCGAACGGGTTGTCGCCCACGAGCTTTTCGGCGCACAGCACCGCGTGCCCGAGACCGAG